>CAZLPA010000006.1:15604-34922 GCA_964561295.1 uncultured Candidatus Saccharibacteria bacterium
CGGATTCTCCGTGCGTTGCGTAGCGCGGCGTGCGTCGTAGTCTAGTCTCCCTTTTCCTTTTTCGGCTTCTTTCCGCAGTTCTCTCGATAACGATTGATTGATCGGGCACTACGAGTCTGGAGGTGATAGCTGAAAAACAACACGATTTTCGGGTTGAATAGGCTTCGGATTTTGGTTATACTTTGATGTGGGGGAGAGGATGTTGCGGTGAACCACGAGATGACTGTACCACTTTTGATGGCTCGTGCTTCGGCCCGGACGACACCCAACCGAGAGAACTGGACAGGTTCACTCTCGTAAGAGAGTCCAAATTACTAAGCGCGCCCAAGGGCGCGTGGTAGCATTAGCAACTTGTGTAACCGATTTGAGGGCTACATGCCTTTGTTGTATTTTGTCCGTAGCGGCAACGTGAATGGTGGCTCGCTTAACAACGCAGGTAGCAACGGCAACTACTGGTCTAGTACAGTCAACAGTGATACCAACGCTCGCAACCTGAACTTCAACAGTACCAACATCAACCCGCAGAACAACAACAACCGGAACAACGGATTCTCCGTGCGTTGCGTAGCGCGGCGTGCGTCGTAGTCTAGTCTCCCTTTTCCTTTTTCGGCTTCTTTCCGCAGTTCTTATTCTCCCCTGGGGCATGATAATCCCAGCCCATATTATCAAACGCTCGCTCTAGATATTTGTGAGCGTCGAGATGTTTCATAAGACCGAGATAAGATATGATACTATCAACGTCTTTATAGCCATAGGCAAACTTTTCGGCAGAGATGTGAAATTTCTTTTGAAGACGGTCTGAAGGATAGAGGGCATTGAGGTAGACTCTGGCGCCTAAGAATGACATACCTTTTTCTACTGGTTGATAGTAGCGTTTCTTGGTGTGGAGAGTTAGGCCAAGTTCGGATTTCAGGAAGACTTCGATTTTTTTGATATCGGTTTTAACTTTGGCATATTCAGTGGCTGGTACGATGATGAAAAAATCGTCGACGTAGCGGCCATAATATTTATATCCAAGGTCAAACTTAACGAAACGGTCAAGTTGATCGAGATAGATATTAGAAACGAGTTGAGAAGTGAGATTGCCGATGACAATGCCGTATCCTGGCTGTTGAGTGAAGAGACTTTTTTCGGGTGGAAGAACATCGGGATCCCAGTTATGAATGGAACCTCGGCGCCAGGCTTTAGAGGCGGGATCGTCGAAAAGAATTTTACGCCAAAGATAGTCACAAGTACGATAAAGGCGATAGCCGGCAGGATCGTTTTTATAATCTTTAAATTGTTGATCTAAGCCCCATCTGACACGGGCATATAGCTTAGTGCGGGGCAGTGACATAAAATAACCTTTGAGGTCGAGTTTAACTATGTAGGCTTCTTTGGCACCGCCAGCTGAGGCTTGGCGCATGAGCTTTTGGGCGCGCTTGATGCCGAAAAGGGTGCCTTTATACTCGCGACAACTATATGAGTCGTAAATAAAGCGTCGATCCCACCAACCAGCTTGCATATTGTAGAGAAAATGATGGACGATGCGGTCACGGAAAGGCGCAGCAAAGATTTCACGGATCATAGGCTCAAAGATTACAAAGGCGACCGAGGCGCTGGGTTCGTAGGTACATTCTAGGATGGAAGTTTGGAGTTTGGTGATATTTTGCATCCAATTAACTTCAAAACTATGCTCATCGTGAGTCTTCAGCTTGCCCTTGCGGGCATCTTTAAAAGCGGCAACTAGGGCGTGAGATAGCCATTCATTAAAACCAATGCGTTTGATGTCGGTAATGATTTCTTCAAGATTAGCTGGCGGCATTTTTAGTGCTCTTTTTATGTTTTTCACGTAAAGCGGCATCATTCATGCGGCCTTCGATTTTAGCTTGGATGCGTAAAATGATTTTGCCGATACTAAGACAAGTGTCGCGATTCCAAAGTTTAGTTTCGCCAAGAATTTCGATTTCGAAAAGAAGAGTTTCGGTGTCATCATAAAGGTCGCGCCAGGTTTTGGAAGGAAAGACGTTCTTCTTGGAGTGGCACATACGATAGTACTTAAGTAGCATGCCATCGATGGTAGAAACAATGCGTTGACCGTTGGTTTGACTGGAGAGGCGATCAAGTTGCGACATACAGGATTTATGAAGCCTTGTGGAAGCTTCGGAAAGAGCTTGGAAGAGTGTCGGGTCGATAAAAGTAATATTAATAATGCGCGAATTGCCGGAGCGACGAGCAAGTTCGGCATCTTTGAGGTGGGCAATTTCTTCTTCAGTATATTTAGTGCGAAGGAAGATAATAATACAATTGCTTTTGGTGCCGGACTTTTCATAGAGTCCAACTCTCTTAATGCGCTCAACGACTTTGGCGGGATTACGTATACGAATACGGCCAATATCATACGGTGTATAAAAACTATCGGCGTCATTTTCGAAATTAACTTTGAGGCTAAGTGGTAAACAGACCTTATAATAATAAAATAGCGCCGAACGCTCGGCGATTTCGTACCAACCAGTGTTGCCACTGCAAGGAATGAGGATGATTTGACTGTTATTGTCAGCCTCGTATTTTTTTAAAGTTTGTTTTAGCTCCCGATACTTCTCGATGGAGATATCAGGATTTGATGGGTTTTGTGATGTCATCGCTTGGTTCATAAGCTTATTATAATATATGATAGAATATATTATGTATGGTGTATTTGGATTATGCGGCGACAGCGCCGATGCGGCCAGAGGTGTTAATGGCGATGCACGAAGCGGAAGAGAAATACTATGCTAACGCTTCAGCTTTGCATACGCCAGGGCATTTGGCGATGAATCAGGTTGAGAAAACGCGTGAACTTTTGGCAGAAATAATTGGCGCATTGCCAGAAGAGATTATTTTTACGTCGGGAGCGAGTGAGGCCAACAATACTGTAGTTTGGACTTTTGCAGGGCATGAAATTGAGACTTCACCACTAGAACATCATTCGATTCTTGAAACGGCTAAGCTGTATAGTGGTGATGCAAAGCCAAAATTGTATTCTTATATGTTGGCAAATAATGAAACCGGTGAGATTTTGGATTTAGACACGATTACGCTTAAGGCGCATGCAGTCGGAGATTTTGTACATTCAGATTTAACACAAGCCCTGGGTAAGATACCGATAGACGTGCATGCGCTAGATTTGGATTATGCTACGTTTTCGGCTCATAAGATTGGTGGCCCAGTAGGGGTTGGGGGGCTATACGTGCGAAAAGGGGCGCCGTTTAAGCCTTTAATTATAGGTGGTAATCAGGAAAAGAAACGGCGTGGTGGTACGTATAATGTTGTAGGTATTGTGGGGTTTGGTGCAGCGTTAAAAATGCTTAAGGATAATGATTCTGCTACCAATTATGCGACAAATGTTGCAAAACTACGGAATACTTTGGCAAAAAGAATTTTGGCGGAGATACCTGGCAGCAGTTTAAACACAGATATTCGGTCGGGTAAATCTTTGCCGAATATTTTAAACGCATCGTTTCGAGCGGCTGAAGGGGAATCGATCCAGCTATATTTAGATGCGGAAGGTATTATAGTGTCAACTGGCTCAGCTTGCGCAGCCGGTGATACGAAGCCAAGTCACGTTTTGATGGCGAAGACCGGTGATGCTGAAGTAGCACATTCGTCAATTAGATTTTCATTTGGGCCGGATAATACAATAGCAGATGTCGAAAGGGTGATGGCGGTATTGCCTGGGATTGTTGACCGATTGCAAAAAATCAGTACAATAGATTTATGATAGAAAATCAGGATTGGGTGTATTCGGAGATTGTGAAAGACCATTTTTTGAATCCCAGGAATTTTTTGATGGGGGACGAATCAAGGTTTGAGGCGGATGCGGTAGGTTTGGTGGGGAATCCGATTTGCGGCGACCAAATGAAGATGCTGATTAAGGTAAAGGATGATAGAATCGTCGATATCGCCTGGAAGACTTACGGATGCGCTTCGGCGATTGCTTCAACATCGGCTTTGTCTGAATTGGCTAAAGGCAAAACGCTTGATGAAGCTTTAAAAATTACAGCCAAAGATATTGATGATTATCTCGGCACTTTACCTAAGCATAAGTTCCATTGCTCAATCTTGGGGCATGATGCTCTTAGGGATGCGATTGAAAATTATAGGAGACAAAAATGAAGATTGCGATTTTAGGTGCAGGAGCGTTTGGTACGGCGCTTGGGGGAATTCTGGCCGAAAAAAGTTATGATATAGATTATTTTGATTCAAAAGTAGAGCAAGAAAAACTTTCGGATGTACTAGCTGGGGCAAAGATGATAATATTGGCGGTGCCGTCTAAAGCTGTGCCATACTTGTTGCCATATTTACCTAAAAAACAGCCACTTATTGTAGCCACTAAAGGGATTTTGACGGCGCAGACTTTTGCTGGCTTCAAAGATTACATGGTATTGTCGGGGCCAGGATTTGCGACGGACATTAAAGCGCATAAAGAAACTCACCTGACTGCTACGGATGACAGGATTATAAAGATGTTCGCGACGGACTATTTGGTTTTTGACAAGACAGAAGACGTGCAGGGTGTACTAATGTGTGGAGCACTTAAGAATGTTTATGCAATACTTGCCGGGCTTTTAAATTTGCAACGTGGAACATTAGAATGGGAAGGCTTTATCGTAGAAGTAGCAAAAGAGATGCAGGATATACTAGAGTCGAATGGAGCAAAAGCTGAGACGGTGATGCTGGCCTGTGGAATTGGTGATTTGAGGTTGACTTGTGACTTGCCGTCTAGAAATTATGAATTTGGGCAGCTTTTGCGAAAAAATCCACAGGCTAAACCAGAAAAAACCGTAGAGGGCGTGACGGCGTTAAAAAAGATTAAACGAGGTGAGATTGTGGTGCCAAAAACGGCTACGCGACTTAAGGAATTGGTTTCTAGGAGCGGAGAATGGGCTTAAATGCCAAGCAGAAAGAAGCGGTACAATATTTAGGCGGACCACTTTTAGTGCTGGCCGGGCCAGGAACTGGTAAGACGCAACTGCTATCTGAAAAAGTGGCGTATATTTTGAAAAATACGGATACGAACCCGGAAAATATCCTGTGTTTAACTTTCACGGAAACTGGCGCAATTAATATGCGCGAACGTTTAAAAACTATTATTGGTAAAGATGCGCTTAGAGTGAATATTGGGACGTATCATGCCTTTGGATCGGATATTTTAGCACAATATAAAAATTATTCGCCAGACTATAATCGCAAGTTGGATGCTGCAATTGACGAAGTGACGCAATTTAAGATTGTAAAAGAAATACAAGATGAATTACCTGGGCAAGATATTTTGCGTGGCGACAATGTAAAAGATATTATTAGCGTGATTTCGGAGACAAAAGCGGCTGGGATGACAGCGGTAGATTTATTAAGGGTAGCTGAACAGAATATCGAAGATTCAAAAATTTTAAGCGAAGCAATTTCGCCATTGCTTAAAAATGTAGTACCGAGAGCTTTTAAGGAATCGTACGAGAATGCTTATCAACCAATTCATGAGTTACTGAAGAGCTATGATGAGATTCCGCCGATACTTGGTACGGTGGAGCGTTCAATTGCTGGAATGGCGCGAGATCTGAAAGTGGCGATGGTGGAAGCGGAGGTGGCAGCCAAGATTAAACCATTGTCGGATTGGAAAGATAAATATTTTGAGAAGGATGCAAAAGGTAATTATCGTTTACGTGACCGTGTGGCGAATAAAAAATTGCTTTCTGTAGCGAAGGTAATGAAAGAATATGAAGCTTATCTTTGCAAGAACGGATTGTACGACTTTGACGATATGATTGTCGAGGCAGTAAAAGTATTAAGAAATGACAATGGTTTTAAGTTGACTCTACAAGAGCGATATCAGTTTATTATGCTAGATGAATTCCAGGATACAAATCCGTCGCAGTTCACAATTGTGAAGGAATTGACCGATTACGAAAATCCTATGATTATGGCAGTAGGCGATGACGACCAAGCGATTTATGAATTTCAGGGAGCTCTAAGCTCTAATCTGACTGATTTCCAAAAGTATTATAATGCTAACGTGATTCCGCTAGTCGAAAATTATCGGAGCACGCAAGAGATTTTGGACTTTGCGCGCGAGATAATTAACCAGGCGCCCGATCGATTTGCTGACAAAGAATTGATAGCGCATAAAGTTACACCGAAAGAATCACAAATTTGGCGCTATGAGTTTGGCTCATCAGACGCGGAGTATGGTTTTGTGGCAGACGAAGTGGCAAAGTTAGTTAAATCTGGCGTAAAACAAAGTGAGATTGCAATTATTTCTTATAAAACCAAGTACTTTGAGCCGTTGCTGCCGTATCTAAAATCACATACAGAAATTAAAATTGCTTACGAAAAGCGTGATAATTTGTTTGAAGACGAGAAAATCCATGAGATTTTGACGATGGCACGTTTTATTTATGAACTGGCTAATGAGAAAAAACCGACCGTGCAGGTGCTGGAGATATTGTCATACCCGTTTTTTGATTTACCGATGCTAGAAGTGGTGAAGTTGGTGGGGCAGGCAAGAATAGATCGCAAGGCCGTGTTTGATTATCTGGCCGAAGCAGAAAATGATAAAGTGCGCGAAACAATAAAGTTCCTGGTGGGCCTGATTGCGGAATCTTTTGTCGAGCCTCTAGATGTGTTTTTAAATGACTTAATTTCGTGCATGAAGATCGATAAGCTAGATGAATTTGATAGATTTAGATTTTATGAGAACTTGGCTTCGCTAAAAGGCAAGCTGACGAAACATTATGGTGAAAAGGCTTTGAAGTTAAATGATTTAATCCAGATGGTGGATGATTACATGGAAGCAAAAATGCCATTAAATGCCACTAGTCCTTATCGTGATGCTGATGATGCGGTGCAGATATTGACAGCACATAAGGCAAAAGGGCTGGAATTTGAGTATGTATTTATCATTTCTACTGATCACATAGCCTGGGGCAAAGGGAAAGGCAATAACAACTTATTGGCGTTGCCAAAAAATTTGATGCAGATTAGGCATACTGGCACAACGGATGGTGAAAAGTTGAGAGTTCTATACGTTGCTTTGACGCGAGCTAAATACGGGCTTTACATTACAAATTCGTTACGTGATTTTAATGATAAAGCGCCAGACAGGTTGGAATATTTGGATGAATATGCTGAGAAGAATGGTGAGGAAGTGCAAGTTATTTCTCCTTTCTTGCCACGTAAAAAGGTAAAGACTATGTACGAGTTGGCGACACCTGAGATACGTGAAGATAATTTAAGAAATTGGCTAACAACATATGTAGATGTTTCGCCAGACATACGAGCCTTATATAGAAATAGGATGCAGAACTGGCGAATGTCGGCTTCGGCGTTGACGACATTTATCGACATTGTTTACGCTGGGCCAGAGGTGTTTTTTAAGAACTATATTTTGCGAGCGCCACGTGAGCCGGAAACGGAGGCTTTGGCATTCGGAGACTTGGTACATAAGACTTTTGAGGCAGTAACAAACCAGGGGATTACAGATGCAGAAGCGATGGATTTCTATTTGGCAGAATTAAACAAAAAACAACTTGCAACTGATATTTTAAAGAAAGTGCGCGAAAAGGGTTTAGCAGATCTTGGTGTGGCGCTTAGTGAATTTGGTGAGATTTTGCGTTCTGGCAAAGCGGAAGTAGATTTTAGTGCAGAAAAACTCGTGATTGAAGGCGTGCCAGTGACTGGTAAGGTCGACCATATTATTATTGATGATGTGGCTAAAACTATTGAAATTTATGATTTTAAGACTGGTGGTTATCATAAAGAAAAGTGGCAAGCGCATGCAACTTTATATAAATATATGTTGCAGCTAGGGTTTTACAAGCTACTTTTGAATAATTCATCTAAATATAATAAATATAAAGTGACTAGAGCACACATTCTGTTTGTAACGCCAGATAAAGATGAACAAGTTTACGATAAAGTGTATGAGTTTAACGATGCAGATGAACGGGAGCTAAAAGATCTGATGCGAGTAGTCTACAAAAAAGTAACGTCGCTTGATTTCTTAGATAATTCGGACTTAATGTCGCCGCCAAATTTAAATCTTGGTATTAAAGACATCAGGAAATTTATTGAGCTTTTGCTTGCAGAAGTGACGCCAAAATAGTATAATAGCCAAAATTGTACTTTACGGAAGGGGGTGAAGTGGTTGATCATCATCAAAGATGAGACAATGGGTGAATCCTATTCTTTTGTGGCGACTAAGGAGGGCTACTATGATGCCTACGCTCGGATCCGGGCGATTATTGACTTAGGTCATAAGGTTGGTGGCGATGTCGCAAAAGTCTATGCTTATGTTCACTGATTGTTTCTCTCACTCGCATGGCAAGGCTAAAGTCTTGCCATTTTTTTATATCTGTGGTAAAATAATCGTAATTATGGCAAAGAAGAATAATACTAAGCGAAAACTCGTTGGCCTCGTTTCTGAGGAATCTGGTGTGCGTGCATACTATACGAAGAAAAACACGATGAATACTCCTGATAAGCTAAGTCTCAAGAAGTATGATCCGGTGCTCCGTAAGCATGTACTTTTCGTGGAGACTAAGAAGAATCTCGGTCGCAACGAAGTCAAGGAAAAGAAACGCTAAAATCTCCCCCGAAAAGGGGGATTTTTGATGTATAATATTGGCATGAAAATAGAGTTTATCCCAGTTAAAACCAGGGTTGTTACGCCACCACAGGATGATATCTTCGATATAATTGATAGCCTTGAAGTAAAAGACGGTGATATAATTTTTATTACTTCTAAGATTGTAGGGATTCACCAGGGTAGGACAAGGAAGATTTCGGAAGTAACCAAAGAAGAGTTAATTAAAGAAGAAGCAGAAAGATATTTGCCGTACGTCAATAAAACAGGAAATTTTCATGTTAACCTGACGGTAACACAAGGGGTCCTGATTGCGTCGGCTGGTATTGATGGAAGTAATGCAAACGGATATTATATTTTGTGGCCGAAAGAAATTGATAAATTTTGCCAAGATGTACGCAAAAAATTAATGCAGAAGTTTAATTTATCTAAGCTTGGTGTGGTGGTGACAGATTCGCATACTACGCCTTTGCGTTGGGGAGTGACTGGAATTGCAATTGGACTGGCTGGAATACGGCCACTAAAGGATATTCGTGGTAAAGAGGATTTATTTGGACGCGCGATGCATGTAACACAAGTAGACATGATTGATCCACTAGCGGCTATGGCAGTGAATCTAATGGGTGAGAGCGATGAAGGCACGCCAATTGCAATTCTAAGAAACTATAAGGGAATTGATTTTTCTGACACCGCTTCAATGGCAGAGTTCAAAATTGATCCTGAGATTGACTTGTATCAAGCTTTGATTAATGTGATTCCGAAAGTCGATAGCTAATATCGCGCAAGATGTTCATAAAATACATAAAGCTTTCGTAGGGTGAGGCATAAGCCGAGAAATAAGCATGGACGTCGCCATCATTCCAATATTTGGTACACATTGAGTAAGGATGGTCTGAAGTAGTAAGATAACGCCAATCGGCAATTAGTTTGGCGTCGCCAGTAGACAAAATTTTGTTGCGCATTTCGTATAGATTATTCATGGCAGAAGTTTGCATAGGATTGGAAAGCCATGCTGAAAGGTCGCGTTCAGTATCTGCCCAGGTAACGGTATCTGGCATCGAAATAGTATCGACAGGTTGCTCTAAATTACAAGCTTCCGATACAGTAACGAATTTGTTTTCATATTCAGCAAGCCAAGACGAGATAAATGTATTAATAAAATCAAAGATACCGGTATCTTTCCATTGGTGTTCACCGAAAGTTTCAAAGTCCATAAATAAATTGATAAGATTGCCGCGTAGACAATCCTGATTCAGCCAATCTTGGTATTTTGGTACCGTAAGTGGCCATTCTCCCCACGCACGATTGGAAAAACGAAAAGCGATATCGTCGGAAAGGCGATAATTTTTAAGTAAAAGCTTTAGATTTTTACAACTAGCCGGTCGATAGACATGATTTGGGCTACGCCAACCTAGGACTTTATCCCAACCTTCGGCCAAAATTCCTCGGTAGCCCTGAGCTTCAGCCCAGCGAGCTAATTGATCGTTATAAGCGAGCTCGGTATTACGAAAAACTTGAGGTTTTACGCCAAAGAGTTGTTCAATTTTAGTAGCGTGAAGTTTAACTTGATCGGTAAATTCATCAAGATTGTAGAAAAATGCGAGCGAGTGATAGTAAGTTTCACCGACAATTTCAGCCTGACCACGGTTAACCATGTAACGAATTTTGTCGATCAAGTCTGGTGCCCATTTTTCGGCTTGTTCGAGCCAGGTGCCCGTAATTGAGAGGGAGACCTTAAAGTCTGGGTGTTCTTCCATGTTATGAATGAGCAAGTTAAGCATGGGGTAATAACTTTTTTCGGCAACTTTGCGAAAGATACGTTCGTTGGATTGACGACCATCATAATTATCATTAAAGTAATTTGAAGAATTTGACACATCAAAAATCGAGTATTCGCGGTAGCGGATTGGCTGGTGAATATGAAGATAAAAACAAATTGCGCGCACCCTAATGCCTCTTATGGTTTATTGTAATATTGTATATCTTTAGACATTTTTTTGCAACTTCATTCCAGGAAATTTTGTGGTATTCGTTTTTAACATTGTCTTGCAAACTTTGTTTTAGAGCTGGATTCTCAACAATGGCAAGAATTTCGTTGGCGAGCTTTTCTTCATCCCAAAAGTCATAAGTCATGGCTGACCAAATAACTTCTGACACACCGGACTGTCTGGTGAGAACTAGCGCGTCGCCATGATGGGCAGCTTCCAGAGCGGTGAGGCCAAATGGCTCAGAAATGGAGCTCATCACAAAAATGTCGGAGATAGAGTAAACATCGCGAAGCCTTTTGCCGCGAATAAAGCCAGTAAAAATGACATTCTTAGAGATGCCGAGTTCAGCAGCTAGTTCAATAAGTTGATTACGTTCCTCGCCATCGCCGGCAAAAACGAATATAAGTTTAGGGTTTTTATGAATGGCCAATGCCGCTGCGTGCATTAAGTTGGAAAGACCTTTCTGTACCGTAAAACGGCCGACAGTAGAGACTACAGAATAGCCAGTTTGTTTGAGTTTAGTTAGATATTTGTAAATATTTTTATCAAAACAGTAATCATCCTTTTCGTAGTTTTCGTCGAGCGAATTATAAACGACTTCAATTTTATTGAGTGGGATGTGATACTTTTCATGAACAATGCGTTTGGTAGCTTCGGAGACAGCGATAATTCTATCGGCCAGCATTAAACCTTCACGTTCAATTTCATGAATGAGTGGATTGCCCGTGTGCATACCAGCTCGATCAAATTCAGTGGCGTGAACGTGGGCAATGAGTGGAATGTGGTATTTTTGCTTGGCCAAGATGCCAGCTTCGTATGTAAGCCAATCATGTGCATGGACAACTTCGGGTTTAAACTCCATAAGATATTTTTCAATAAAGTCGCAATAACTTTTTTGGACATCACGTATAGAAATAAGGGTATCGGAATTAGTGGTAGGAATGATTTTTTCTAAAATTTTAAGCGACTCATAAGAGCCGTTACCATAACGATAAATAGGGTCTAGGCTGGTAGCCGAAATAACATGCATGAAATTAGTTTCGGGATGCTCGGCGGTATATGGGACAACGAAGTCAATGCTAGCACCTTGGCGAGAGAGTGCACGCGCCATATTAAGACAAGCCACGCCAAGTCCGCCACTATTGTGTGGAGGCAATTCCCAACCTAGCATAAGTATTTTCATCTATGTTATTTTATCATATTTTTATGAGTTTTGTGATAAAATAAAGTTAGGCGATTAAAGGGGTGTAGCTCAGTTGGTAGAGCACTGGTCTCCAAAACCAGGTGTCGCGAGTTCAAGTCTTGCCGCCCCTGCCATGTTTGTTGGTGAATTATGATGTCACGGCGAAGAATTCATGTTTTCAGATTAATATTAGGCGTCGTTTGTGGCGTAATACTTGTAGCAGCCATTGGTTGCTTTTCTTTTACGCGGGTGTTGGAGGAAAAATTGCTAGAAACACCAGCGGATTTGCCGGCTGGCTTTTGCGCAACTATGGACACCGAAGCGCCAGAAATTGTTTTGAACGGAGATAGTTATATCACGATTTTGGTAAATGAAGGCACTTATGAGGAACTAGGCGCTTCAGTCTTAGATGATTGTGACGCTGTGGATTTGGAGATTGTAGGTGAGGTAGATACTGCAACGACAGGAATATATACTATTACATATTCTTCTGAGGATAGTTCTGGGAATGTTGCCACTGTTACGCGTACCATCAATGTGGTGCCGCGTAATCGCGGTACGGTATATTTAACTTTTGACGATGGTCCAGGGGTCTATACTGCAGAATTATTAGACACTTTGAAGAAATATAACGTTAAAGCTACTTTCTTTGTGACGGGAGTTGGCGATGATGCTTTGATTTTGCGTGAATATCAAGAAGGCCATACAGTGGGATTGCATACTTTTTCGCACAATTATGCGTACATCTATCAGAGTATAGATGCCTTCTTTGAGGATTTATACCGTGTACAAGAACGCGTAAAAAATATTACTGGATATACATCGTATTTAATGCGCTTCCCAGGTGGTAGCTCGAATACCGTAAGCACGCGTTACGATGGTGGCACGCGCATCATGAGCCGATTAGTCAACGAAGTAGCCGAACGTGGCTTCACCTATTTTGATTGGAACGTGTCTTCTGGCGATGCGGGTGGCGCCAATTCTGCAGATGCAGTCTTTGAAAATGTTGTTTATGCATTAAAGGAGGGTGGCAGTTCAGTAGTATTGCAACATGACATTAAAGGCTTTTCAGTAGCAGCAGTAGAGCGTATCATTCAATATGGTCTGGCTAATGGGTACACTTTTGCTGCACTAGATGCATCGTCGTTTGCCGCACATCATGGCGTAAACAACTAGTTGTGGTAAAATGAAACTATGAATTTTAATGATGTGGAATTAATTCGGCAAAAATATTATCAGAAAGTAAAACGCTATTACCGTCGGGGCAACATAGCTTTATCTATAGTTGTGCTATTCGTAGTTTTGTTTATCTTGGCGACCAGAAAATTTTCACTTTTTTTAATTATGCCAATCATTTTTGTGGTGCTAATCGGCTTAGTAGCTATTGCGGTGACGGTTTCGTTTCTTACTCATAGCGATGCCGTGATGTATCAAAAGGCTTACAAGGCCTACTTTGTAGAGAAAAATCTTCGGCAAGTTTTTACTAACTTGCGATATAACCATGAAGCTGGCATAGATAAAAATATTTTAAAAAGTACTGGGATGGTAAATACCGGCGATAGTTTTAGTTCAAATGATTTAACTGTAGCTAAATACAAAGACGTGCTTTTTATGCAGGCTGATGCGCACATAGAGGAAGAACATACCGATTCGGATGGTGATACTACTTATGTAACGATTTTTCGAGGGCGGTTTATGATTTTTGAGTTTCCCAAGAAATTTAATTTTAGATTGGAAGTAATTGGTAAAAGATTCGGTGCTTTTTGCGTACCTGGTAAAAATGCTAAAACAGGACGAAAAGTATCTAGAATCAAAACCGAGTCAAGTGATTTCAACAAGAGCTTTCGAGTTTATGGCGATGATGGGTTTGAAGCGTATTATATCCTGGACCCAGCTTTCATGGAAAAAATTCAGCATATTGGCGAAACCTATAAGTATAATTTAATGTTTGGTTTTATTGATAATATGTTACTCGTAGGTTTAAATGATGGCAAAGACTCATTCGAGCCGCCAACCTACAGAAAGCCAATTAACGAAAAGGCTGAGCTTGAAAAAATTTCAAATGATATTCGCGTGATTACAGATTTCGTGGATAAGTTGAGCCTTGATCGCAAACTGTTCAAGAATTAGATAATGTGATACAATAAGATTATTATGGAAGGTAAAAAATCTAAACCACGCGCTCTACTGGTTTTCGGTGCGCCATGTAGCGGCAAAACAACGTTTTCGGAGAAGTTTGCAGCAAAATTTGACTTGGCCTTTTATGATTTGAATGAAGTCAAGAAAACGACCGGGTTTTCAGATGAACAAATTAGGGAAGCTTTGGAACTAGTGGCCCGTACCAAGAAGACTTTAATAGTTGAAGGTGGCCTAGATACTGAAAAAGATCGACGCTTAATAAGGAATGTTTTTACGAAAGCCGGTTATGATAATACCTTAATTTGGATTCAAACAGATGTTTCTACCATCCGCACTCGAATGAAGTTTCGTTATAAGTCTGTGTCAAAGGCGAAGGATGCCTATGACACTCTCGTGAATGCTATGGAGGCGCCGACGGAACGCGAAAAGCCAGTTATTTTGTCTGGCAAACATACTTTTGAGACTCAAACTAAACACGTACTTGCTGGTTTAGCTGATGTTAATAAAAGATAAAGAATTTGGCGAAGTCATCGTTCGCAAAAGTCCTCTGGCACGAGGGGTAAGATTCTCGATTTCAACTTCAGGACGCTTACAGATGTCGGTGCCCAAATATACATCAGATTTTTTGGCAAAGAGATTTCTAAATTCTAATCGACAGGTAATTCGAGAAAAATTACCAATTAATAATCCAGAGACTCAGCGAACACGAGATTATCAAAAGAAAATGTTAATGAAAAAAGCCAAGGAATATTTGCCGTATCGCTTGGAGTACTATGCAAAATTATATGGTTATGATTATGACAAGTGCCGACTGACACATGCTAACACCAGGTGGGGGAGCTGTTCATCGAATCGGACGATCTCGCTTAATATTGGTCTTATGAAAGTGCCAGAAGTTTTACGCGATTACGTAATTCTGCACGAATTGGCACATCTTCATCATATGGATCATTCAAAAGCCTTTTGGGCAGAAGTTTATGAACATGACAAAAACTATAAAATACACGAAAAGAAATTAAAATTATTTAATCCTGGAGTATGATTATCATAATTCTTGTGCTATAATGGGGGAAAAGGAGGAGTGTGGAAATTAAAGCGAGGCTGGATTTCCGTAAGATGTTAGCGCTACTTTACGTGGTGTGTTTTGGGATTTATCTAGTGGTGGGCCTTACTCCAGCAGAAGCAGCACATTACAATGTAATTACTGAAATAAAAATTCCAGCAATTCAACTTGAGTCTAAAGTTGCTGCTTTGAAACTAGAAAACCATCGCCTAGAAACGCCGGCGGAAATTGTGGGGAGTTTCTCACGAACAGAAAATAAAACCTTGCTGATTGGTCACGCCAGTACCGTATTTAACAATTTATCTGAAGTTGAAGTTGGGGACGAAATTTTTTATGACGGTAAAATTTACCTAGTAGATAAAATTGAGATGGTACCAAAAGAAGATGTTGAAATGGAAGCGCTGCTAGATGCGGCGGAAGTTGATACTTTAGTGATGATGACTTGTGCGGGAGAAGACTTGGGCAGTGGCGACTCCACAAAGCGGCTAATCCTGACTGCAGAAATTATAACTTCGTCAAACGAATAGCGAACCCACCGCCGGGTGCTAAGTATATATCCAGGGTGTCGTTTTTGCCAACATGCTTTTCTCGGATTTCGTGTCCAAAAGGATTGTCGCGATAATGTGCATCTTGGGAATCGGTATAAATCTCTGCTTTGTAAGTGCCTGCTGGTAAGAAGCTTAATTCAACATTTACTCGCCGAGAATTTTCGTTGGTGACGCCACCAATATACCAATCATCACTGTCTCGGCTTTTACGCGCTACGACATAATATTCACCAATTTCGCCAAGTAGTGGCAGAGTTTTTTCGAAGTTAGTAGGAACTTCGCGAATAAATTTGAAAATATCCATAAAGCGATCCTTGTAAATAAATGGACGATCAGCTGCCATAGCCATACCGGAATAAATTGTAACGAAGTAAGCTAATTGTCTAGAAAGTGTAGTGGAAATACGCTTAACATTATTGGTGAGGTCGAAAATTCCATTAGTGTAGTCCATGCCGCCAGCCAGCAGGCGCGTATATGGCAGGTAACAGGCGTGAGATGGAGACAAAGCACCGCCTTCATATTCTTGACCACGAGCACCTTCACGTGAAAGTAAATTAGGCCAAGTGCGTTCAATGCCAGTGCCCTTGATGGGTTCATGAATGTCTAGACAAATGTGTTTTTTAGCAGCAAGTTCAAGAGTCTTCTGGTAATGGTTAACGCCTAGTTGTGAGTGGTGATATTCGCGGCGTCCATTAATCGTCATCATACTACCAGCGTATCCGGTCTTAATATAATGCACGTGGTTGAGGGCATAAAAGTTATAAGCCGTCTCAAGTTGGTTTTCGTAATTGTCAATAAAACCTACTGTCTCATGGTGGCCAACCAGCTCAATGTTATGGCTCTGAGCATATCGGGCAACTTCTGGTAAATTAAAATCTGGCGTAGATGTGGTGAATTTGTTATTGACGCCATTTTCTAGCCAATTGCCTTCCCAGCCATCATTCCAGCCCTCAATTAGTAGACCACGAATGCCGAGGGCGACAGCATCATCAATATATTCTTTGGCGTGGACCGTAGTAGCACCGTGACGCTCACCAGGAGCCCAAGTCCACTCACCAACATACATGGCCCACCAGATACCAATGAATTTAAGCGTTTTAACCCAAGAAAAATCTGCGCTGGGTGGGTCATTGAGGCAAAGCATAGCACGATTGGTCGTAAGTTCAATGGCCGAATTAGCAATCATGATTAAACGCCAGGGCGTTTCAAAAGGAAGGCCGACGTGAGCCTTAGTACCATCGGATAGCGGAGTGATATTAGACTTAAGGCTACCATTTTCTAATTGAATAGTCATGGAACCATAGTTATACAAGGCGGCTTCATGGATAGAAAGATAATAACCGTTTGGGGTTTTGATAGTAAGTGGCGTATGAACTGGATGCGCCAAATCATAAACATTGCATTTTTCATAGTTATATTCATAACGATCCGGCTCAAAAGCAGGGATTTTCCAGGCAATGGAATTAAGATTAACATTAAATTCCGTGAGTTCGTCGGCGATGGTGATTTGCTGGAATTTGGGTTGAGGTGGAATCTCATAACGAAATGCAACGGCGTCATTAAAAACTCTAAAACGTAGAGTAATAATGCGTCTAGGGCCAGCTTGTTCGGAAAGGTAGAAGCTAGCTTCTTCGTAGTGATTCTGGAGATAACGATCTTCTCCCCAAAGTAGCTCAATGGTTTCGCGGTGATGTTTGTTCTGCTGGCGGATAAGTCTGAGATTACGCCCAAAAGGTTCTTCGCCACAAATTGAAAAGCCCAGTTTGGAGAGTTTGACGATTTCTTTACCATCTTTTATGACGCGATAAAAGGCTTCACCATTATGAAGAACAAAAAAACATTGCGTGCGGTTATCGGGAGAGATAACGGCTTTTTCGACATTATCCTGGCCAAACCGTTTTGCCCACTTAAACATAAGTTCATTATATCATTCCGTGTGTTATAATTAAAGTATGACAAAAGAGCGGAAGAGTGGTAAAAAGATTTTTTGGTTTGGACTAGCGTCGTTTGTGGTGGTTTTTGTTGCGACATTTCTTGGCGTGCAGTTTTTTACTAAAACGGGGATTTTTAGAATACCGGGGGTGGTTTATTATGATGACTCGCTCATGGAGTATGAAATTAGTATGCTGGAGAATGTTTTTACGGAGCAGGTGGATTTAGATGAAAATGTGACAATTTCGGCGCGGTATGAATTAAAACTGCCGGAGTTAGATTCTAATGAGTTTTTGTATGATATCGGCGTGGTAGTAACAGATTTTTATAGTACCGAAACAAATGTAGTGGTCGATACGGTGGAAGATTTATTCTTAAATAATTATAATATTATAAATATTGATGATCTGGATTTTAGAAAGAAATTATTAAAAATTAACGGCGATTATTATCTGGATGATTTTATGGCGGGAGCGATTTTTAGGATTATTAGTTTTGAATCAGAAGCGTATGCGGAGGAGATTGAGCCATTAGTGAGTGGTTTATTTGATAAGGAATTTCCGCAATCTGAGACGGTATTGACTTTGGCACAGACTGGCGTAACGGCTTTTTCGAGATTGATGAACGCAAAGATGAATGTGGTGGGGAATGGCGAGTATTTCGCAGAGCAGTTGGCAGCATATTTGAGCGAGTTTGACTTAACGCATACTTCTAATGAGGCTTCATTTTCGGATTGGGCGCCGACCGGTGGAGCAACCGGCACGCCAATTTGCGCAGACAAACGTTTCATGGATACGCTGACATCGATTGGCCTAGATATTGTCGAGCTAACTGGTAATCATAATCGTGATTGTGGAGATGGCCCAGCGATAGAATCGATAGATATGTACAAAGCAAACGGGATTCAGATAGTCGGTGGCGGGAAAACGGCTGATGAAGCGGCAGTGCCGCTAGTAATAGATAAAAAAGGCAATGACGTAACACTTCTAGCATACAATCTTTCAACGGGCGGAGCGACTTATGATGATACGCCAGGAGCCAATCAGTATTATGAGGATGTAGCGGCTGCACAGATTGCCGAGGCTAAAGCGCGAGGTGATTTGGTAATTGTGGACATGCAATATTACGAGTGTAATTATTATGTCTCGGATACGGAAGAGACGTATTGCGATTATGCTGGATCGATGGCAGGGGACCAAATAGGATTCTTCCGACATTTAATTGATTTAGGTGCAGATATAGTAGTGGGGACTTCGGCACATCAGCCGCAAACTTATGAGCTTTATGGAAATGGGGCAATTTATTATGGCTTGGGAAATTTAAACGGCTGATGAAGCGGCAGTGCCGCTAGTAATAGATAAAAAAGGCAATGACGTAACACTTCTAGCATACAATCTTTCAACGGGCGGAGCGACTTATGATGATACGCCAGGAGCCAATCAGTATTATGAGGATGTAGCGGCTGCACAGATTGCCGAGGCTAAAGCGCGAGGTGATTTGGTAATTGTGGACATGCAATATTACGAGTGTAATTATTATGTCTCGGATACGGAAGAGACGTATTGCGATTATGCTGGATCGATGGCAGGGGACCAAATAGGATTCTTCCGACATTTAATTGATTTAGGTGCAGATATAGTAGTGGGGACTTCGGCACATCAGCCGCAAACTTATGAGCTTTATGGAAATGGGGCAATTTATTATGGCTTGGGAAATTTGTTCTTTGATCAGTATAAATGGCCGGGAACTACAAGAAGCTTGATTTTGGCGCATTATTTCTATAATGGGAAGATATTACAGACACAGATAGTGCCCACTGTATACGATAGCAACTTCCAAACAGGATTAATGGATGAGGAGACAGCAAAG
>CAZLPA010000007.1:0-27510 GCA_964561295.1 uncultured Candidatus Saccharibacteria bacterium
TCTGCGCTATATTATAGCAAAAAAGTTTAGAAATCGCAAGAGTAGTGATAATCTATGTGATAGTTGGTCCTGCCAAAAGGTGATTCTGGGAAGATTTGTACAAAAGTTTGATTTTCATCGCAGTAAGTAGTGAGAATGGCAGCGGCTTCGGCGTAGCGTTCGCCGTCGAAAAGAAGAAGTTGGCGCAATGTAACTTTGGCGAAACCGGAAGAAGTATAGCGCTCCATCTTTTCGGTTAATGTGGAAGCGTTTTGCATTTCGTCGATGGCAGTGAGCTGTGGATAGAAATAATTTTCATAATAATCAGAAGCTATGGCTTCGATTTTTTGTTTGACGACTCGCTCGGGGCTAGAAAAGGAGCTGAGTAAAGTGGCAAGAACAACGACGAGCATAGTAAGGATGATGATGGTGAGGATGGCACGCTTGGTGGCAAAAAAGAGCTTGCGATTGGTTTCTTTTGTATGAGCAAGCCGGGAAGATTGAATGCGCGTGCGCGATTTATGTAATTTGGCGCTACTAGGTTTTTTGCGAGCAGATGCCATGACTTTATCTTACCATAAGAACTTTAATATGGTAATATATATTATATATGAGTAAACTTTTCAAAAGAACAAAGATACTGGCAACGATTGGACCAGCAACAAATTCAGCGGAGAGAGTAGAGGAAGTAATTATGGCTGGAGCGAATGGTTGTAGGTTGAATTGTTCGCATGGCTCAAATGAAGAAAGAGACCAACAGATTAAGTGGATTAGGGCGGCAGCTGAGAAGAAGGGGCGATCGGTGGCGATTCTACAGGACTTGCAGGGGCCGAAGATTCGTTTGGGCATGATTCGGGATAATCGTTTGGACTTAAAGAAAGGCGATGAGTTAATCCTAGAAGCAAGGGAAGATTTCGAGCATGATGGTGGCATGGTGGTGCCGGTGCAGTATAACTTGGCGGAGAAGGTTAGAGTAGGTGAGCCGCTTTCGATGTTTGATGGCAAGGTAAAAAGCGAGGTAATTGAGATTGTTTCTGACACGGCGATTAAGGTTGAAATTAAGAACGACGGTTTTATTATGTCGAAAAAAGGATTGAACTTGCCGGATACGGATTTTGGTGGCGATATTTTGACGCCGAAAGATTTAGCGGATATTGAATATGGTGCGAACTGTGATTATGATTATGTATCGTTGTCGTTTGTGCAAAATGCCAGCGATATTGAAAGATTGAAACAGATATTATTGTCGTTTGGCTCTACGGCCAAGGTAATTGCTAAAATAGAGACTAAGAAAGCGATTTCGTCTGATGAGCATTTGGAAGAGATTGTAAAAGCGGCAGATGGCATTATGGTGGCGCGAGGTGATATGGCAGTAGAGGCGGGGGCGGAAGTAGTACCAATAGTGCAAAGAAAGCTGATTGCAATGTGCCGGGCGCATGCGAAACTTTGTATCGTGGCGACCCAGATGCTTTCGTCAATGGTGGACTCGCCGGAACCGACAAGAGCTGAAGTATCGGATGTCGCAACTGCAGTAGTGCAAGGTGCGGATGTGGTAATGCTTTCAGACGAGACGGCAAATGGGAATTATCCAGTTGAGACCGTGAAGGAAATGAAAAAGGTAATTTTGTATACACAGAATCATTCGCGTGTAGCGCCAATTTCACGTTTGCCGGAAGGAGAGCGAGAGGTGTATGATGCGATTTCGAATGCCGTGGCTAGGTTGGCAGAAAAGATTGAGGCAGATGTAATTGTGTGTCAGACAGCCTCTGGCACTACGGCTACTACTATGGCGGCGCAACGTCCGAATGTGCCAATTATATCGGTGACTTCTAACCCGCGAGTAGCAAATCAGCTAGCATTGATTTATGCTAATTCGGCTTTTGTGCGACCATATGCAGAGGAGTTTGGCTTTGACCTAGCGCGTGAACTAAAAACGTCGGGCTACTTGAAGACAAAAGACGGCGAGAAAGATTTGCTAGCGGTAATTGTATCCGGTGATAAGGATAAAGTTGGCACGGATACGATTCGGGTGAGACATATTTAATATAACGTGGGTGTGGCAGGGAGCTTTATGGACTACAAAACCATACAAGATATTAAAGTTAAAGGCCAGATTGTTTTGGTGCGAGTGGATTATAATGTGCCAATGCAGGACGGTAAAATTACGGATGATTTTCGAATCAGGGCTAGTTTGCCAACGATAGAATATTTAAGGAAAGCCGGAGCAAAGAAAATTATTTTGATTTCGCATTTGGGGCGGCCGGAGGGAAGAGATAAGAAATTATCTTTGAAACCGGTAGCAGAAGCGTTGGCCGGTATGTTGACGGATGTAGCGTTTGTGCCAGATGTGTCGGGGCCAGACGTAGAGGCAGCAGTGGCAAAACTGAAAAACGGTGGAGTTTTGTTGCTTGAGAACTTGAGGTTCTATGCTGGTGAAGAGAATAATTCTGACGAATTTATTCGAGAAATTATTGAGTCGACTGGAGCAGAAATATATGTGCAAGACGGCTTTGCCGTGATTCATCGTGCGCACGCCTCGACGGAAGCGGTGACGAATTATCTACCGGTTTATGCCGGGTTGCTATTAGAAAAAGAGATTAAGAACTTAGATAAAGTGACGAAAAATCCGGCTAGGCCGTTGGTTCTAATTATTGGTGGGGCAAAAGTTGAGGATAAGAGACCATTGATTGAAAGATTTAAAAAGCTGGCCGATCAAATTATAGTGGGTGGCAAGATTGCGGCGGACGGCTATCGTGCAGATGATAAGGTCTATGTGGCGGAAGACTTTGATGAAGATGGTAGCGGGGCTAAACTAGATGTGGGACCAGTGGCAACGGTCAAAATAGCGGGATTTATTGCGGATGCAAAGACGGTGATTTGGAACGGGCTGCTAGGCAAGGCGGAAGATCCGGCTTACGCAACTGCTTCTACGATTGTGGCGGAGATGATGGGGGAAAAGGAAGATGCCGAAACGGTGGTTTGTGGTGGTGATACGACTGGTTTTGTAGAGAATTTGATGTTAGAGCATCCGAATTTGCAATATTCTTTGGTTTCAACTGGTGGTGGTGCGGCGCTAGAGTTTTTGTTGGGTAAAGAACTGCCAGGCTTAAGTGTGATAGAAACGAAATAATTATTTACACATTATTCGCGTCATGATATAATTATTTTTATGAAAAAACCAAAGACTTATCAACAAGTGATTGGGGAAACTATCGAGCAAATGCGGCTCGAAAAAGGTTGGACACAGGAAGATTTGGCGACAGCTGTGGGCTCAAGCCAGTCGGCGATACATCGTATTGAAAAAGGCAGACAGAACATTTCGCTTGAAATGATCAAGAAGCTTTCGGAAGCACTGGGGAATCAGATTCTCTCTATAAATGATTCAGTTTCGCAGAGTTTTCGGATTCGCGGGGGTAAAGAATTGAATGGCGAAATTACAATTAACACGTCGAAAAATGCAGCCGTGGGGCTACTTTGTGCGGCTTTATTGAATTCCGGCAAGACGGTTTTACATAGGGTGGCAAGAATCGAAGAAGTGTTTAGAATTATTGAAGTTTTAGAATCAATTGGTGTAAAATGCCATTGGCAAAATCGTCATCGCGACTTAGAAATTATATCACCACGCGAATTAAAGCTTGATGAGATGAATATAGAAGCAGCCAGAAAAACTCGTTCAATAATTATGTTCTTAGGACCACTTTTGCATCGTTATCAAAAGTTTGAATTGCCTTACGCGGGTGGTTGTTCGTTGGGAACGCGGACAATTGAACCACATTTGCAGGCTTTAAAATCTTTTGGGCTTAAAGTAGACGCCACAAAGAACAGTGGTTTTTATGAGGTAGAGGTGGCGCAAGATACTTTGCAAAAATATACTGATCGTTATATTGTTCTGACAGAGCGTGGCGATACGGTAACTGAAAATGTATTGATGGCGGCGGCTTTGTCACCAGGAAGGACTACTATAGTGGGAGCTTCGCCGAATTATATGGTACAAGATGTATGTTTCTTCTTGGAAAAGTTGGGTGTGAAAATTACTGGGATTGGTACTACGACTTTGGTGGTGCGGGGGCGCTCGCGCATAAATGAGGATGTGGAGTATAATTTATCTGAGGACCCGATTGAAGCGATGAGCTTTATTGCGGCGGCTCTGGCAACGCGGTCTGAGATTACTTTGCTTAGAGCACCGATTGAGTTTCTTGAAATTGAGTTGGAAGTGCTGAAGAATATGAATGCACGTTATGAAAAATCCGCGGAATATTTGTCGGCGAATGGGCGAACTAGACTAGTGGATTTGACGATTAAAAAGTCTGATTTGGTGGCGCCAGTAGATAAGATTCATCCGATGCCGTTTCCGGGATTGAATATTGATAATTTACCGTTCTTTTCTGTAATTGCGGCGGTGGCGGAAGGGCGGACGATGATTCATGATTGGGTGTTTGAGAATCGGGCGATTTACACAACGGAGTTGGCTAATTTGAACGTAAAAGTAGAGCTCTTAGATGCACACCGACTCTATATTGAGGGGCCGACAAATTGGCGACCGGCAGAATTGGTAGCGCCGCAAGCGTTGCGTCCTGCGGTGGTGGTGTTAATTGGGATGTTGGCAGCGCCAGGAACTTCGATTTTGCGTAACGTTTATCCGATTAATCGTGGCTATCAGGATTTTGCGGCGAGGCTAAGGCATCTTGGCGCAGACATTGTGCCACTGACTGGAATATAAAATTCCTGGTTTATTTCTGCCTATTGCGATATGCTATAATTTGAGAATGGACAAAATATTCGATGGTTTGAATCCAGCGCAAAAGGAAGCGGTGGAGTGTTTAAGTGGGCCACTGTTGATTTTGGCGGGTGCAGGATCTGGTAAGACTAAAACTTTGACTCATCGAATTGCGAACTTGATTATGCATGGCGTGCAACCGGCGAACATTTTGGCTGTGACGCTTACTAATAAGGCGGCCAATGAAATGCGAGCAAGATTGTGGACGCTCATGTCTGAAGCGCAGACTGATCCACCTCGAAGTTTTATGCCATACATGAGTACTTTTCATAGCATTTGCGTGAAAATACTGCGAATGGAATCTGAAGCGGCGAAATTGCCACGAGATTTTGTGATTTATGATACGGATGACCAAGTTTCACTAATTAAACGAATCATGAAAAATTTGAATTTGAGTGAAAATAAGGCGCTTAAGCCGAAGTCTATCCAAGCTATTATTTCTAGTGAGAAAAACCAAGGGCATAGCCCAGAAGAATATGCTACAAATGTCCTATATCCAAATCAACGCGACATTGCAAAAATATTCCAAAGATATGAAGAGGAGAAGAATAAAGCCGGCGCGTTAGACTTTGATGATTTACTTTTGAAAGCTTTGGAACTTTTTGCTAACAATGCAGAAATACGTGCAAAATGGCAACAAAAATTTCAGCATATTTTGATCGACGAGTACCAGGACACAAACATAATTCAATATCAATTGGTGAAACTGTTAGTGAACGAAAATCGCAATATTTGTGTGGTGGGGGATGATTGGCAATCGATATATTCTTGGCGAGGTGCAGATTTTACGAATATTTTGCATTTCGAAAAAGATTTTCCGGGTGCAAAAGTTATTAAACTAGAACAAAATTATCGCTCGACCGGTAATATTTTAGCGGCTTCACAAAAAGTGATTAGCAAAAATAAAACTCGTACTGACAAGACTTTATTCACGGAAATTGGCCAGGGTGAACCGGTAGATATAGAATCTCTGCGGGACGAAAACGAAGAAGCAAGCTTTGTGGCGCTTTCGATTTTGAGATTGCAAAAAGATTATCCAGATTTTTCAAATTTTGCGATACTTTATCGTACAAATGCGCAATCATATACTTTTGAAAAAGCATTTATTAGCATGCATATTCCGTATAAGATTGTTGGTGGTGTGAGATTTTACGATCGTAAAGAAGTGAAAGATGTTTTGGCGATTTTGAAATTAATTCAAAATGGGCGTGACAAAGTAAGCTTGGAACGAGTGGTGCGTAACGTACTGTCTGGAATTGGCGAAGCATCACTTAGTCGGATGTTAGATGCGATCGACTCAATGCCAGACGTATTGCCACTTAAAAACCCAGATTTGCCAGAAGTTTTGAAAACTGCCAAAGCAAAAAATGCATTGGAGAAATTAGTTGGATTTTTGCGTAACGTGAATACCCAAGATAATCCAGGTGAAATCGTAAAACAAATAATAGCAAGATTTGATTTTAAAAATCTAGTCGATGACGGTACGCCAAGTACGGAAGACAGAATGAACAACTTGGAGGTATTGGCTGGTAATGCGGGCCAATACGATAATTTGGAGGAGTTTTTGGCCGACGCGAGCTTGATGTCGTCGGCAGATGAAACGTCTGGGAAGAACTCGGTGACTTTAATGACTTTGCATGCGGCAAAGGGGCTAGAGTTTCCAGTAGTTTTTATGGTAGGAATGGAAGAGGGGTTATTTCCGGGTATGCGTTCTGCCGAAAATGAAGCTGATTTAGAGGAAGAAAGGCGTTTGGCTTACGTAGGCATGACGCGTGCGATGCGGAGATTGTTTTTGACTTATGCGGCAAGCCGATACTCTTTTGGTAGTAGAAATTACAATATGCCGTCGCGGTTTTTGACTGAAATTGGTTATAATCCGTATGGTTCTGCTAGGTATTGCGACCAAGATGGAGACGGCTTTAAAGATACTGATGAATCTGATTTTGACGAATCAGACTTTGATCCCTTTCCGCCAGATTTGCCGATTTATACATAGAAGAATTAAGCGTAAGCTTAAGGTAGGGGGTTGCGTAATAAAAAATCAGTATGTTAGTTTTTCTAACATGGATAATAAAGATTTTGTTGGGTGGATTAAAATAAAAGAAAAGTTACACAATGCTGGACGCATTAGGTCTATAAATGAAGGGGATGTTTGGTGGTATGCGGCCGGGGAAAATATTAGAACCGAAATAAATGGTAAAAGTAAAAGGTTTTCTCGTCCTGTATTAATAGTAAAAAAGTTTGGGAAGTACAGCTTCTGGGGAGTTCCACTGACAGCGGATTTAGAGCTCGTGCGAGAGGGCATAAGGGATTTAATCTAAAAATGTGCCCCAGCTTTGTGGCCGGGGGAATGGCGAGTATTCTCGAATATGTTTCTTATTATACCGCATGGCGGTGGAAAAGGCAACTTAAAAATCGCCAAAAATAAGGCTAAAATTAGATAAAAAGCACTAGATTTTTGAAAAAGGTCGTGGTAATATAATAGTATGAATAAAGGTCTAAAGGGAACTCCCCGTTTCTTAGGGAAGACGAGAAAGCCTGGCGGCGTGGGCGCTGGTTTGGCGATTAGGGGTGGAACCTTTAGACTAATTACACTTGGGGCGACAACAATTCTAGGAATGATGGCACTGATGGTGGTAAACCCGGTATATGTCAAAGTCGATTCCACCGAAGCCACTACCAACCCAGGCAATTCTTTTGTTACCCTCGCTTTCGTAGATGATGGTTCAGGCAATGATTGTGATACTGCCAGTGTAAACCTTGAAGTTACTTCTCCAGATGGTACCTTCGCTACCAGTACAGATGGCACTAATAATACCACAGATCAAAGAATTAAGTTCTCCATTGCTACTAATAACTATACTGGCTATACTCTCACCATGAGCTCTAGTAGTAGTGTTCTCACGGATGGAACTCATGAAATAAGTTCTATCTCTTCTGCCACTACTGCTACAGATTTTGCAGATACTGGCAATACTGGTAAAGATCTTAACAACAAATGGGGCTTTATCTCAAATTACTATAGGACTGGTGGCAATAATGTAGAAAATAACACCACAGTCTATCTCCCTGCCCCCACTACCGCTACTACACTTAGAGTTACTAATACCAGCAATAACAGTAGCCCAGATAACTATACCATTGGTTTAGGCTTAAGAGCAGATTTTACTTATCCTAAAGGTACCTATACTAATGATACCTTTGTCTTACAATATGTAGCTAATGCAGCTACTTATAGCATTACTTATGATAAGAACACTACCGAAACCGTATCCAATATGCCCTATGCTAATGCTAATCCACAATATAAACAAGTTGGTAGCGTAAACAATGCTACTAATATCACACTAGATAACACAGTGCCTACTACCACTAACTATACTTTCACTGGTTGGTGCAATTTAGTACCTACTATAGTGGATGGAGTAAGTAATTGTACTGGTACCGGTGCAGTAGTCTATAACCCAAATGGTGGTGGCACAAACCTTACTTACGATATAGACTGGACTGCATCTAACGAAGCTACCCTCTATGCTATGTGGACACCAGTGTCCTATACCACAACCGTGAACTTTGCCGGTACTGGTGTATCCAGTGTTACCTTTACCAATGCTACCCATGGTACTGCTACCGTATCTACTACTGGTGGTACTGCTAGCCTTAAATATGGAGTGAGCTATGAGACTACGATGAATTTTGATGCTGGCTATGAGTTCGTAAGCTGGGCACTTAATAGCACTAGCTATGGTACATTGTCATCTACCAGTACTAATCCTACCTCATTTGCCATCAAGACTAGTAGTGCTGTAATTACGGCTACAGGGCAAAAAACTCCAATGACGGTAAGGTTCAAAGTGGGAGAAGGTATTGACATTATTATTGTGGCGGACGGCAGTAACAAATATAAGCCGTTCTATGCCACGTCTGGTACCGATGTGGTATTTAATGAACCTACCGAAGGCACAACTTATATTGTAACCGTAGTTCCTACAGCCAACTATAAACTAAATAGCTGGACTGGTGATACAGCCAACCTGGCAAGTACTACTTTGCTTACTACTACCTATACTGTTCCTTCATCTCCTGCTACGCTTACCGCTACTGGTACATCCGGTTCCTATACCAACATGAAAGATCTTGCTCTAAATGATTGTTCTGCTACTGGCACTAACGTCACTGATGAACGAGACGGCAAGTCCTATACTGTAGCTAAGTTTGGTAGTTACTGTTATATGTTGAGTAATTTAAGATTAGATAGTAACATTACGCTCGAGAGCACATATTCAGACGTTAAGTCCGGCGGAGTAACTTATACAGATCCGAGTACGGGCCAGCCTGTTACTGCTACCACCTTCACTACCCCAACTGAAGCCTGGACATCCAGTGGCCAGAACTATTATTGTAAGGCTATCATGAAGGTTCAAGGTGGCGAGTATTATTACAACTGGTACGCTGCCAGAGCAAATCCCTATGTATGTGATAGCCCTACTGCCAATACTAATGCTACCGCCACAAATGATGGCTATTCGCTTGGCTCTATTTGTCCAAAGAATTGGACCTTACCTACATATAGTGATATTACTGCAGCTACCCTGTGGAGTGATGGCGCTAACCCAGGCATGCTGTCTACTACCGGCGGCTTCTACTCCGGCTCTCAGGGCGATGTCGGCAGCTACGGGAACTGGTGGTCTAGTACTCGGGACAATAGTTTCTACGCGTACTACCTGAGCTTCGATGGTACTAGCGCCTATCGCGACAGCGACGGTAAGGACTTCGGGGTCTCCGTGCGGTGTATGCGCAGTAGCTAGCTTTCCCCTCTTGGTTTTTCTGAAGGGAGAACGCTGTCCGCCCTTAATAAGGCGGACAGCGGGCGAGCGAGGAAAAAGAAAGGATAAAGATGGTAAGAAAAAAATTTACAATTGTGGATAAAGAGATTGAGCCGAGTGTAACTGTTGGGGCGGTCGATGAGGACGAAACCAAAAGAATGCGTCTAACTTATTCTGCCGAGGAGATTCTAATCGACGAGGCAGAGGATGACCATATGACTAGAATTGAAGAACGGGCGCGAAGAGCTATATATAAGGAGGTCAAACAAAAGGTTAGGGTGATGGAACAGAATAACTCTTCTCAGCTAATAGTATTTAGGGATTATCGCATGCCATGGTTTAAGGCCGGTGGAAATTCGGCCGTTTTTTATGCCTTTGACATAGCTGGGCGGATGGGGAAGCGGAACGTTAATTTAAATGTAGATAAAGATGGTTATGCGACCTTTCATGATGGTGTGGTTTCGTTCCATGGGACGCGTAACTTAATTGAAAACATGCGGAAGGCTGGGTATAAAGATCCTAAGATAATTAACGATGGTTGGATTTTAGTGTTTAATCTTGAACATGATTATGATAAGGCCGAATTGAAAGCTATGAAAAAGGCCAGTAAGGAACGTGAGAAAAAATTCAATGAACTGGTTTTACCGGAAAATGAATATCCGCAAGTTTATTATGATATTTTAACGGTAATGAAACGAATACCGCCCAATATTTTCAAGTTGAATCCTAATCAAAGACAGGCATTTTCGGCGATGACGATGGAAAAGCTAGTAGATTTACATTATACGTATTTGTGCCTTGCGAATGGTAGAGTGAGAGCACTAGATGGAGCAGATAAGATGCTAAGTATAGTAAATTGGCTGCAGTCTACTGTCAAGATATTGTTGGAGGGGAGATTTTGGGACATGAGTGTTTGTGCTCCAATTGGACAGGCTTTAGCGGATTTGGCGGATGATATTGCGAAGTATGTGGTGAAGCCGGAGAAAGATCGCCAAAGGGAATATAGGCGGATTAGAGCTGAGAAAGCTGGTGCAAAAGCGACTGAGGATGATAGTTGAATTAGATTTGAATAATCGAGAGTGGTTTCATAATCGTGAGAATTTGCTTTATTTTGAATTGTGCATGGCCTATTTAGAGGCGAGGTTGGGCAAGCGTAAGACTTTTGATGAACATAAGTTCGAGGTAAATGCTATGCAGAATCTAGCACATTTACAGCGTAGTATTTTAGATAGGACTTACAAGCCGTCGCGAGGGACGGCACATATTATACATAATCCTGTAATAAGAGAGATTTTTGCGGCGCCATTTCGTGATAGGGTAGTGCATCATTGGATTTATGATAATGTCTATGAGTGGTGGGACAGACATTTGATTTATGATGCTTATTCGTGTAGAGAAGGTAAGGGGACTTTGGCAGGGATTCAGCGTTTGCGACATCATATACAATCTGTATCTGATAATTATAAGAAAGAAGTTTGGGTGTTTAAGTTTGATATTTCGGGGTATTTTATGCATCTACCGAGGTTAGAATTATATAGGCGAGCGATTTGGGGATTAGATCGTCAGTTTGCTGATGATAGGAACTGGCGTTATGAGACTTTGAAGTTCTTGTGGCGAGAAATTATATTTGATGATCCTTGTAGAGACGTAATAAAGAAAGGAAGACTGTCTGATTGGAATGAATTGCCGGCAGATAAGAGTATGTTTGTGCAGCCTCCAGGAAGAGGTATTGTAATTGGTAATCTGACTTCACAGCTTTTGTCTAATATATATTTAGATATGTTGGATAGATATATTATGTTTGATTTAGACTTTAAACATTACGGGAGATATGTAGATGATTTTTATATTGTAGTGACAGAGGACGAACTTGTTAGGGCAAAGCGAGCAGTTCCGGCAATTGAAATGAAGGTGGAAAGGATGGGATTAAAATTGCATCCTACAAAAAGAAGTCTGCAGACTGCCTCAAAAGGTGTGGAATTTTTAGGAGCAGTAGTATATCCTGGTAGGGTTATTGTAGGAAAAAGATTAAAAAATAATTTCAGACAAGCTTTATCTGAAGTAGTAATGGGAAAACGAGATGCGGATACAGTAGTGTCGTATTTAGGGCACGTAAAATATATGGATAGCGATAGATTGGTAACGGAATTATTTAATGAAGTAGGATGGAGCTATAAAGTTTAGCTGGATGTTGGCGAAATTGTTATATTATTGAGAATAACCTGAGGGGAAAGCTAGCTACTGCGCATACACCGCACGGAGTTCCCGTTGTTCTTATTGTTGTTGTTGCGATTGGCGCTAGTACCATTGAAGTTCAGGTTGTACGCGTTGTTATTATTGTTCCGAGTACTAGACCACCAGTTCCCGTTGCTGCCGACATTGTTCTGAGAGCCGGAGTTGAAGTTGCCGGTAGTAGACACTCTAGAAAACAATAATAGACAATAGATACTATACACCTAAAGTCGGTGCCGCGACCACATGGAACTACAATGTGTCACGGTAAGGCCAACGCGACACAATAGAAGCATGGGTTAAAGGGACGTTTAAGACCTGGCCATTCCTTAGAACGGCAGAGTTTTGACCTTGGCTTAATTGCAAGGACGTTCCTGGTTTTTCTCGCGATACTTCGACGAAAGATAATCTCTACTAGATACGTCTAAGCGTCGATTAATTTTCGCCAACAGTTTTATTGTAGCATTTTTTATGATGATTGGGGTGGGCGGGTATTCCCGAATTATTCTTGTTTTATCGCTTTTTAGTTATTTTTGCAAGTTTTTATTCTTGATTTTTGCTGAAACAGAGAGTACTATAAGCTTATGAAAATTTTATGGACGGATGGTAGCGCTAGTCCAAATCCGGGGCCGGGAGGGTTTGCTGTAATAGAGCAGATTGACGGTTCTGGCGTGCCGGTGGCTTTAGGGCAAGATGCTCAAACGACTAATATTAGAATGGAAGGTCTTGCGATGATTGCGGCAATTAAGTATGCTGGTGAGGAAGGGTGCGAGATTCATTCTGATTCAGAATTTTGGATTAATGTTTTGACAAAATGGGCGCCAGGCTGGAAGGCGAATGGCTGGAAGAAAAAAACCGGGCCGATTATGAATTTGGATATTGTGCGAGAGTTGTATGAATTATATTGCAAATATCCGGTGAAGTTGGTATGGGTACGTGGGCATGTGGGGACTGAGCTAAATGAATTAGCTGATACTTGGGCTAATAAGGCGCGCGAAGGTGCAAAAGTCCCAGAAGTGTGATATATAATATATATGAAGTTATCCGAAGAATTAATTTATCGTGGCTTTGTGGCCGAGACTACTATTGAGAATCCTGCGGATTTGGACACACGAGAATCGAAGAAATTCTATTGGGGCGCAGATCCATCGGCGGATTCGTTGACAATCGGGAACTTGGCTGCGTTAATGATGTGTGCCTGTTTTGTACGGCATGGGTTTGAGCCGTATCTTTTGGTGGGTGGAGCGACTGGCCAGATTGGCGATCCAAAAGATAATGGCGAGCGTGATTTGAAGACTTTAGATGAGGTAGAGCATAATAAGGCCTGTATTCGTGAGCAGATTGAACGGGTGATTAATGCTAGCGATGGTAATTCTAGAGATTTTGCGACACCTGGACTTACGATGGTTGACAACTATGACTGGTTCCGCGATATGAACTATTTGAAGTTTTTACGCGAAGTTGGTAAAGTATTTTCGATGACGCAACTTTTGGACCGCCAGTTTGTGCAGAAACGAATTGGCGATGGTGGCGCGGGTATTTCCTACGCGGAGTTTTCTTATACTCTAATTCAGGGCTATGATTTCTTGCACCTTTATCGTGAACATGGGGTATCATTGCAACTTTGTGGTGCTGACCAATATGGAAATTGCACTTCTGGCATTCATTTGATTCGTCGGCTTGAAAATGCGACTGCCGATGTGTGGTCGACGCCGCTCGTGATTGACCCAGTGACTGGGCGGAAGTTCGGAAAGTCTGAAGGAAATGCAGTATGGTTGGCGGCTAGTGACAATGGTTCCGGCAACTATACTTCGATTTTCGATTTTTATCAATTTTGGTTGAACCAACCAGATGAGGCGGTAGAGTATCTGATTAAGATTTATACGCTTCTAACTCCTGAGGAAATTGATGACATTTTGAGACGACATTTTGAGGCGCCAGAAAAGCGAATTGCGCAAAAGGCTTTGGCGCGAGGTGTAACCGAAGTGGTGCATGGTAAGGATAATGCTATGGCGGTAGAGAATCTTACTGAGACTTTGTTCAATCGTGATACGGACTTTAGTGAGTTTTCAGAGGATGAACTGACGGAATTTGCGGCATATTTGCCAGTAGCATCGAAGGGTACGATGTTAGTGGATATCTTGGTGGATGCAGGGATGGCGGAGTCAAAAAAGAAGGCACGTGAATTTATTGCGGGCGGGGCAGTGTCGATTAATGGAACTAAAATGACGGAAGAAATTGCTGTTAATCAAACCGCTATCGTGAAAAAGGGCAAGAATAAGTTTGTAATAGTGAAATAAAAAGCTCCCTAGAAGGGAGCTTTTATTTTGTTTGTTAGCGAACTTCTACGCGAATGCGGGGTAGGCTTTTGCCGGAGAAATGAGTTTTCTTAGTTTTGACAAAAGTAACTACGCCATCTTTGGCGGCATGAATCGTGAAATTGCGAGACATGTAGGTGCCTGGGCCAGCGAGTTTGGTTGCGCCAGTTTGACGAACTAAGACTTCGCCGTTTTTGACTTTTTGGCCACCAAAGCGCTTGACGCCGAGGCGCTGGCCAGCATTGTTATGGACGTTTTTGGCGGTACCGCCAGCTTTTACGTGTGACATTTATTTCTTCCTTAAAATTATTATATCTCTCGCGACAATTTGGCCATCCCGATGATAAAGAAGCCCCTCGCGCGATTTATTATTAACATTATACCCCAGATTTTCAATCTCGTCAAGGATTTCAAGGCGGGAGTAAGTATTATTCTCGCGGAGCCAGGCGGGGCAAGCGATAACTACAGGAGTGCCCGGTTTGATTTGGCTGGCAAGGTTTTTAAGGAATCCTAAAATAATATTGCTACATTCTTGTTTTTCAGTTTTAAGTTTGATTTCTGGTGGAGTTAGCGACATGGGTTTGCCGAGATAGCCTTCGCAAGCGACGGCATCGATGGGACCTTGCCAAGTAAAGGAAGTAGCATCGCCCTGTTGGGCTTGAAAAAGTTTATTGTTTTGGTTATGTGCGGTTAGCCATTCCAGATTTCTTTTGCTGTAATCAATCATGCGCTCGCTAATGTCTGTGCCATAAGCTTGGTAGCCCATGAGTAGAGCTTCCTGCAAGACGACGCCAGTGCCGCAAAAAGGATCAAGAATACGGGCATTTGACTTAAGGGGGCCGCATAGGTTGATGAGAATTTGAGCAAGCTTGGGCGGCAACATGCCGACTTTGGCGTCACGAGCAGGGCGAGCTTGGTCGCGTTTAGAGTAGGCATCAATGTCTTGCACGCCAATTACTTTGTACCATTTATCTTCTACTTTGATAAGTTCAACTTTACGTTCGTTTTTGCCGGAAAGACCATTATGTAAAGATGTGGCCGTGGACAAGACTGCCTCTTTATTTTCAACTACACGCACACTACGGCCGTGGCGGGCGAGGATTTTCTTTAGTTTGAGCGCTTCAATAGCGGCGGTTTTGCGTGAGGCTTTTTGAGAATAATCGGAAACACCAAGAGTGATTTTGCCTTCTGGCAAATTGCGCAAGAAGTCGAGAGGTTTGGCTTCGAGTTCAATAGCGAGTTTCTGGGTACCCCCTAACCTATCGATGTCGGTGCAAAAATCAGTAGCCTCTAGTTCGGCAATAGATATTTCTGGCTGGCGCCCCAGGACGGCTAGATAATTCATGAAATAATTATAGCATATTCGTGGTATAATCTTCTCATGGCTAGGAAGCGAAAATGGTTTTCTTTTCGGACTATTTTGTCGGTTGCAACGTTGATTTTAGTAGCGTATGTGGTTTACCAAAATTGGCCTGATATTGTAGACACCTTTCATCATCTTGATGAGGCGAATCCATTTGTTTTGTTGATTTTAATACCAGAGCAGCTATTGATGTATTATGCTTGTGGGCAGATTTTTTTCTCGTATCTTAAGAATAGGCGAAACGTGAAAGAATTTTCGAAGAAGGAAATGCTAAAAATTTCGACTGAACTAAACTTTGTGAATCATGCAGTACCAGCGGGCGGATTAGGCGGACTTGCTTATCTTACTTATAGATTGCATCCGTTTAATGTTTCGGCAGGACAAGCGAGCTTTTTATATATCTTTCGGTATGCTGTGACGACAGTAATAAATTATGCGCAGGCCTTAGTTGCGATTATTGTACTTTTGGCTTTAAACTTAATTCCAGATGAAGCGAAATGGATTATTCCGGTGTCGCTTTTGATGAACTTTGGTGTGTTTTTGGCGTTGGCATTGATTGTATATGTAGCGAGTAGCAAGAAACGAATTGAGTTCTTTTCAAAAACGATTGCGGGATTTTTGAACTTTGTGGTGAAGGCTTGCACTTTTGGACATCGAAAAAGTTTAATGCGGTATTCTAAAATTAGTGATTATTTTGCCGATATCCATGAGAGTGTTAAGATTGCGCGTGAGAACAAGAAATATCTAAAGAAACCGTTGGCGTGGGGTCTGGCATATAGCTTTTTTGAAGTGGCAACTTATTGGATTGTGGCAATTTCGTTAGGACGACCAGAGCTACTGCCATTTATATTGGTGGGAGAAGCCATTGGATCGGTGTTTGATGGAATTGTACCGTATGGATTATATGAATTGGGCATGGCTGGGGTAATGATTGCTCTAGGGGTGGATTTTCCGACGGCTACGATTGTAACGGTGATGACGAGGGTGTTTACTTTGCTATTTACAATTGCTACTGGTACAGGGCCGTATTACCAAGTGATAAGAGGAAAGAAAGATGGACGAGGCGCCTAAGTTCACGCCATCAGATTTTGTCGCCGCCGTAAATCAGACTTTGGAATATGCTTATGATAGTATTTTGATTGAGGGCGAGGTGGCGAGCTTTAAGGTGAACCAAGGGAAATGGGTATTTTTTGACCTTAAAGATGAGGAAGCGAGTATTAATTGTTTTATGACATTATGGGATTTAAGGATGCCACTTGAAGATGGCATGAAGGTGGTGGTACGAGGTGTACCAAAAATAACTAAATGGGGTAAGTTTTCATTTACCGTACAAGCGGTACGACCAGTGGGTGAAGGGAGTTTAAAAAAGGCGTTTGAACTTTTGAAAAAAAAGTTAGCCAAAGAGGGATTGTTTGATGAAGCTAAGAAACGGGAAATTCCGGCAGATTTAACTAAAATAGGCGTAATTTCTAGTACCGGTGCAGCAGGCTATGCGGATTTCGTTAAGATTTTGAATGCAAGGTGGGGCGGGATGAAAGTCTTGGTAGCACATACGCAGGTGCAGGGGTTAGATGCTCCGGACCAAATGATTCGCGCACTGAATTATTTTAATGAGCGTGGCGAGGTGCAAATGATTGCGATTTTGAGAGGTGGGGGGTCGGCGGACGATTTGTCGTGCTTTAATGATGAGGAATTGGTACGAGCGGTGGCGGCGTCAAGAATACCGGTGATTACTGGGATTGGGCATGAAGTCGACGAATCTTTGGTGGATTTGGCGGCGGATGTACGAGCTTCGACGCCATCTAACGCGGCAGAAATGTTGACAAAGGATAGAAAAGCCGAGAGTTTGCGGATTAATTCCGCAGTGTTTCGTATTGGACAAGATTTGGTAAATCGAATTGATGCAAAACGTGAAGAAAATGTGGGCAAGGTGAAGCGCATATCGAATGGCTTGATTACCAAGTACATTGAGCCGATGCTGGAAGCGAATCAAGAAAAAATGCTACAAATGTTGCAAAAAATTAAATTGGAACTTGATAGTAGGCAAAATGATTTAAAGCAAAAAATGAGAATTTTGGAAGTTTTAAATCCAGAAAAAGTTTTGAAGCAAGGCTATGCAATTTTGAAGGGCAAAATTTCACCAGGTAATGTTGTAAAAATTACAACATTTGAAAAAGAAATTGAAGCAGAAATAAAGGAGGTTTATGACCGAAACTAAAAAGACGTTAAATCAGAAGATCGCGGATTTGGATAACCAAGTAGAATGGTTTTATTCGGATGATTTTAAATTAGAAGAAGCAACGGATAATTATAAAAAGGCAGCAGAGTTAGCTAGAGAAATTGAAGCCAACTTGAAGGATTTAAAGAACGAAATTGAAGTTTTGGCGGAAGATTTCAGTAAATAGTGTTATAATAAGCTTATGGATAATAATCAGATGCCTTCGGTACAGCCGAATGTGGTGAGTGCGCAACCAGCGATGGTGCCAGAGCCAAAGAGCGACAATAGTGGCTTAGTTAAAACAATTATAATCGTGATTCTTAGTTTGGTTTCACTTACTTTTGTGGGGCTTTTTGTATGGATGATGATGCAGTATAACGATGTAAGTGCGGATGTGAACGGCCAGATTGCTACGGCAGTGGCTGAGGCTAAGGCAGAGCAAGCATTGAAGGATGAAGAAGAGTTTGCAGAGCGAGAGAAATATCCGTATCGGACTTTTTCGGGCCCGGCTGACTATGGGCAATTGAGTTTTGAATATCCTAAAACTTGGAGCGTATATATAGCTTCGGATGCGTCAAAGGGTGGTGATTTTAGTGCTTACTTTAATCCAATTGAAGTAAATGCTGTTTCGGATAATACAATTAATGCATTAAGGGTGATTATCCGTGACAAGGATTTTGAAAGCGTAGCTCAAGAATATCAGAGAGCGATGGAAGAACGTGATTCGAACTTAAGCATGGAGTCTATCACAGTGGCAGGGACTACGGCCAACCGTTACTCTGGTACTATACCAGGCACAGAATTGAATGGTTATATCGTGATTTTTAAGATTCGCGATAAGACGGCGGTTTTGCAGACCGATTCGGTGCTGTTTAAGGAAGATTTTGAAAAAATTCTAGGGACAATTATCTTTAACGCATAGTGTGTTATAATGGGGGCATGGATTCGGAGGTAGATGCTATTTTGGTAGCGGCGCATGAGTTAAAAGCGCCACTGGCGACTTTGCGGCAGCTAGCTTTGTCATTTGGTGAGATGAATAGTACGGGTGAGCATATTCGTTCGGAGATGGTGAGTGTGTCGGAGCGTGCTATTAAACAAGTAAATGATCTTACAAAAATTAGACGCTTAGAGGATGGTTTGTTTGAGATGGAGCCAGTGGCGATTCGGGCGGTTTGTGATGAAGTGACGCGAGAATTGGCATATCTTTTTAGATTTAATAAAAGGGATCTTTTTGTTAAGTATTCAAACCGTTCGCCGTTAGTGACAGCAAATCGAGAACTACTTTATAGTGTGATATATAATTTTCTACTTAACGCAATGCACTATTCTGGTGAGGAAACGCGTTCGGAGTTGATTGTGCGAGATTTTCATGAGAAGGTGAAAGTAACGGTGCGGGATTACGGCCCTGCTTTGCCGATGGATGTATGGCGTGAAATGAAGCGGGGTTGGATTGAAAAGCCAACTTCGATTGCGATGCGCCCGGGCTCTTCGGGATTAGGTCTTTTTATCGCATCACGTTTTTCGCGTTATATGCATGCGGAAGTGGGGGCGGTACGACATCGGGATGGAACGAGTTTTTACGTGGAACTACCAAAATCAAGACAAGCGAGTTTATTTTAGATGATTTTTGTAATTGATGACGATGAAATTATGGCTGAGTGTGTGGCGCGAGCAGTAGTGCGGCCAGTGAGGATTTTTTCGAATGCGATTGAAGCTATGAACGTAATATCGGATGGAGAACTACCGGAACTGATTTTTTTGGATATTATGCTAGATGGGCCGGATGGTTTTACGTTTCTGAATGAGCTTATTTCTTATGATGATACAGCTAAAATTCCGGTGGTAATTGTGAGCTCTTTGAACTTTAAGCAGAGAGATTTGAGTGTATACGGTGTGGTAGGGATTTTGAATAAGGACGAAATGACGCCGCAGGAGATAAGAGCCTATGTCGACAAATATGCGGAATGATATTAAAACTTTGGCATATGTGCTAAGGCGCACGAACTATGGCGAAGCAGATCGAATTATTAACTTGATTACGCCAGAAGGTAAAATGTCTGCCATTGCGAGAGGCGTGCGCAAAGAAAAATCAAAATTAGCAGGTGGGATTGAAATGTTTTCTTTGATTGAGTTAAATATCAATCGTGGGAAAAGTGAACTTGGCGTAGTGACGAGTGCGAGAATGTTGAAGTACTATGATAAATTATTGATGGATTTTAGAAGGATGGAGCTAGCGGCGTTGATTTTGAAACATGTTAGTATGATGGCCGAAAGTTCGGATAGCCCGGAATATTTTAAGTTGGTTGACCAAGGGCTGGCTGGCTTAAATGCTGGTTTGAACGTAGACTTAGTAGAAAGTTGGTTTTGGCTGAACTTGATGAAAGTGTCTGGAGAGGAGATTAATTTATATCGTGATGCAGATGGACAAAAATTGATTCCGGAGAATAAGTATATGTGGGATGTGATGGCGGCAGCTTTTGCGAGAAGTGAACAGGGCGATTTTGGCGCTGATGAGATTAAGATGTTAAGGTTGATTGCATCTACTGATTTAGGCGTAGTGGGGAGGGTTAAAAATATTGATATTATGATGCCAAAGATTTTGTGGCTTATACGCAAGGTTAGTAAAATTTAAACATAAGTGGAATGTATGATAGAATATTAGTAAAAGGAGAGGCAAGGTGAAAAAGAAGAAAGAAAATGTAAAAGATAAGAATATAAAGTTGATTTCCATTGTTGCTGTTATTGCGGTCGTGGTGGTGACGGTAATTATAGCTGTGGTTATAGGATTGAATTTAAATCAGACTGAGCAAATTCCGGATAATTATTTTGTTTCTGATAATACAAAGCTTGTGATGTCACTTGATGATGAGACTACAGCGTTTCAGGATGGTGAATTTGAACCAAGTTTGACGCACATAGTATATTATTATAGCGGTGATAAGATTGAGAATGTTAAAATATTCTTTGTGTATGGAGACGAAGAAGAGGCTAAGGCTGCTTATGACGGCATTGGCGATGATTATAAAGAATGGGCAAAGAATAAAAAATTGAATGGTAAGTATATTATTTTCCAGGCGGATGATAGTTTTTATAATGGGCTTGACGTTGAGCAGATAAGGGAAAATATTGAAAGTGCAAAGGCCGTGGGCGGGGCAGTGTGATATAATTAGGTAGTAAAAAAGGAGATATTATGGCTGACTTTAACAAAGTCTTAACCCCGGGGGATTATGAAAATGGCGAACTCAATGTTGTGATTGAAATTCCGACCGGTTCTAACCACAAAATTGAGTGGGATCGTGAGCATGCTTGTTTTATGCTTGATCGTGTGGAACCAATGGCCTTTGCGAAGCCGTGCAATTATGGTTTTATCCCACAAACTCTAGATGAAGATGGTGATGAGTTAGATGTATTAATGATTACCGACCAACCTTTGACAACCGGAATTTGGATGAAGGCAAAGATTCTTGGCGTGATGAAATTCGTGGATGGTGGCGAAGTGGATGATAAGATTATTTGTGTGCCGGCAGACGATCGTAATAACGGTGATGCATATGAGAAACTAGAGGATTTGCCGAAACAAACTTTACGTCAGATTGAGCATCATTTTAATCATTATAAGGATTTGAAGAAGCCTGGTACGACGGAAGTAAAAGCTTTTGAAGATGTGAAATCGGCGAAAAAGGTCATTGCGGCTTCGATTGAACGGTATTTGGAAGCGCATCCAGAACTTAAGGCAAAGCATGCCATAAAGGAAACAGCTGAAAAAATTAAGAAAGCAGTAGAAGAGCTTTAGAAAAATAGCCCCGAAAGGGGCTATTTTTATAGGGAATCTATACTGACACGGATTTGCTCAGTGGTGTCACGATCGCGAACGGTAACAGTATTGTCCTCTAACGTATCAAAATCAATGACTACGCATTTTGGAGTGCCAATTTCGTCTTGTTTGCGATAGCGTTTACCAATGTTGCCAGAATCATCCCAGGTGACGTTGGTGTATTTAGATCGAAGTTTGTTATAGACTAGTTTAGCTTTTTCAACTAATTCTGGTTTATTTTTAAGTAGTGGCGAAACGCAAAACCTGTAAGGAGCTAGGTTTTCTGGTAGTTTGAGAACTATGCGCTTTTCGCCACTGATTTCATCTTCAGTATAAGCAGTAGAGAGCACGGCGAGAAAGAGTCGTTCGACGCCGATGGATGGTTCAATGACGTGTGGGATGAAAGTCTCGCCAGTATTTTTGTCACGATAGGCCATAGCTTTACCAGACTCTCGTTCGATGTTTTGAAGGTCGAAATTAGTGCGGTAGGCAAGACCCATAAGTTCTTCTTCGCCACCAGGATAGTCGAACATGAAATCGATGGTACGTTTGGAATAGTGAGCACGGTCGCTAGCTGGAACCTCAAACTCGTGAATATTTGTTGGGTTTAAACCTATTATATTTTCAAGGAACTCGTGTTGCAATTTGCGCATGACTTCAAAATTAGATTCCCAACTATCTGGATGCACAAAATACTCGATTTCCATTTGTGAACATTCGCGGTCGCGTAAGATAAAATCGCGGGGGCTAATTTCGTTACGAAAAGCTTTGCCTTGTTGGGCAATACCAAATGGTAAATTGGGATATATAGTATCGATGATGTTTTTGTAATTAGTAAAAATACCTTGTGCAGTTTCGGGGCGAAGATAGGCAATATTTTTTTCGGCGATGGAAGTGTCGTCGTCTGGCAAGACGGCACCAACGTGAGTGGAAAACATCATGTTGAACTTGCGGATTGGCCCCCAATTTTCTTTGCCACAGATAGGACATTTGGTATGAGTGGCTAAAAATTCTTCAGTAGTGACTGATTCGGAAATATTGTCGGCAATCTTGTCGGCACGAAAACGAGATTTACATTCTTTGCATTCAACAAGCGGATCAGCAAAAGTTGCAACATGTCCAGAAGCGACCCAAGTACGCGGATTCATAATAATGGCGGCATCGACACCATAAATGTCATCGCGTTTTTCAACGAAAAACTTCCACCATTCATCCATGATTTTCTTTTTTAATTCGACGCCGAGTGGACCGAAATCCCAGGTGCCAGCCATGCCACCGTAAATATCGCTGCCTGGAAAAATGAAACCACGTCGCTTACATAAACTTACAATATCTTCTAATTTACTCATGTTATAATTATATCATGAAAGCTAAGAAGAAGTCCGGGAGTTTTAAGCGGACGTTGTATTATTTTTGGAAGGCATTGATGCGGCATAAAGTGCGAGCAATTATTCTTCTAGTCTTGATTCCGGTGAATGTTTTTATTTCGAATATTGTTTGGCCGAGAGGAACGAGCGATATTATCGGCATGCTTTCGGGTGGAGATTTTGAAATTGTAAATTATACTGGTGTGTTGATGTTCACATTAATACCGACAATTTTTAATAATCTTGTGATAATTAGGATTCTGGATTGGCTTGATTGGTCTTTGGATGCGAAATGTGCAGAATATTTGTCGCAATTAGCTTTTGATGCAGTTATTAATCAGTCGATGACTTTCCATAGTAATCATTTTTCTGGTTCGCTTACTTCGCAAACTAATAAATTAGCCAGTGCATTTATCGATTTTAAATCTAATTTTGTGTGGGACATTTATCCATTAATTTTGATGGTGATTTATGCGATTATAGCAACATTCATGGTTTGCCCGCCATTTGCAGTGATTTTAATTGTGTTTACGGTGCTGTATGCGACGGTAGCGATTATAACTTACTATAAAACTACTGATCGTGATGAAGCGATGGCTGAGGCCGAGAATAAACAAACTGGGCAGCTTGCGGATGCTATCACCAACGTATTGAATGTTAAGTCGTATGCGCGCGAAGCTTATGAAAAAATGCGTTTTGGTAGAGCGACGAAGCGTACACATGATGCAACTTTTGGGATTGCGAAAGTATCGTTTTGGCGTAACTTGATTTTGAATTCATTTGGCATAGTAACGCATGTGACAATATTAATTTTGGTAATTTTGAGTCATAATTTGTTTGGGCTGTCGATTGCGAATATGGTGTTCTTGTTTTCGTTGTCGAATACATTGTTATCTAATATTTGGCAGTTGAATCATATCTTAAGAGTAGTGAATCGTTCATTTGGTAATGCAAAAGAAATGGTGCAAATTTTGGATTTGCCATATATTGTGGATGATAAAACTGATAAACCTTTGGTAGTTAAAGATGCGACAATCGATTTTCGTCATATTGCCTTTCAACATGAGGAGCAGAAAGATAAGTTGTTTGCGGATTTTACTTTAACGATACCGGCTGGCAGAACAGTAGGGCTAGTGGGCGCTTCTGGGTCTGGCAAATCAACTTTGACTAAACTATTGCTGAGGTTCGCTGACGTGGAAGCGGGGGCAATTTATATTGATGGACAGGATATTCGTGATGTGACACAACGGAGCTTACGCGAGGCGATTGCTTATGTGCCGCAAGAATCGTCACTTTTTCACCGTTCAGTGTTTGAGAATATTGCTTATGGTAAGCCTGGCGCAAGTGAAGCTGAAGTTGTGCGTGCGGCGAAGTTGGCTAATGCGGACAAGTTTATTCGGCAGTTGCCGGATGGATATCAGACTACAGTGGGTGAGCGGGGCGTAAAATTATCTGGTGGGCAACGGCAGCGAATTGCGATTGCGCGTGCGATTTTGAAAGATGCACCCATTTTGGTACTTGATGAAGCGACTTCAGCGTTGGATTCAGAATCGGAAGCTTTGATTCAGGAGGCACTTAAGAACTTGATGCGCGGGCGAACGTCGATTGTGGTAGCACATCGATTATCGACAATTGCTGGGTTGGACGAAATCGTAGTGCTTGATGATGGGAAAATTGTGGAACAAGGTTCGCATCGAATGCTTTTAGCAAAGGGTGGCGAATATGCGAAGCTTTGGTCTAGACAGTCTGGTGCTTTTCTCGAGGAAAGATAGTTTGGTTTTTGATGCTATCTGGTAAGTATGATTTATCAAGATGAAAACCAGCTTCCCATTTTTGACCTTTGCCGTAGCCGAGATCCTTCATGAGCTTGGTGGGGGCATTGCGGAGCCAAATAGGAACCGGCTCGTTCATAGTTTTGCGAGCAAGGTCGAGAGCGGTGTACCAAGCATCGGTAGTAGCGCGAGATTTTTTGCTAAGGCTGAGAGCGGTGACGGCGTGGGCGAGGATTAGGCCAGATTCAGGCATGCCGACTCGCTCAACGGCCTGGAAGCAGGCAGTAGCAAGGCTAAGAGCGCCATTGCCGGCAAGGCCGATGTCTTCGGATGCAAAGATGACCATGCGTCTAGCAATGAATTTAGGATCTTCGCCAGCTTCAACCATACGTGCCAGATAATAAAGTGCGGCGTCGACATCGGAGCCGCGCATGGATTTAATGAAGGCTGAGATAGTATCATAATGTTTATCGCCTTTTTTGTCATAGCCGGGCATTTTTTTGCCGGCAGCGGCGATGACGGTATCAATATCGATTTTGGACGAAAGGGAAAGGGCAAGCTCTAAATCGCCAAGAGCACTTCTGGCATCGCCGCCGGAAAGTTCGGCAATGTAATTGAGAGCATCATTATCTACTTTGATGCCCTCGTTTTTGCAGGCGCGTTTTAAAACTTTTAAGATTGCTGGTTTTGAGAGCGGCTTAATAATAATAACGCGGGAGCGAGAGAGAAGTGGTGAGATGACTTCAAAGGATGGATTTTCGGTAGTGGCGCCGATTAATGTAATGAGGCCGGATTCGACGTGTGGCAAGAAAGCGTCTTGCTGAGCTTTGTTAAAGCGATGAATTTCGTCCACGAATAACACGGTGCGAATTTTGAGATTCCAATTAGTTTTAGCGCGAGCGACAACTTCTTCGACATCTTTCTTGCCAGCAGTGACGGCAGAAATTTCTACAAAATCTGCTTTGAATTCGTGTGCCAAAATGCGAGCTAGAGTGGTTTTGCCAGTACCGGGAGGCCCCCAGAAAATGAGATTGACCGGCTCACCTTTTTTGACAATTTCGGTGAGGATTTTGCCAGGGCCAATAACTTCGTCTTGACCTAACACGTCGGCTAATTTGGTAGGACGCATGCGTTCGGCTAGAGGGACTCTGTTCATAAATACATTATATTAAATTTCGTCACAAAATAAAATATTTTATGCTATGATTAAGGTGATAATAACTAAAGGAGTTATAAAATGTCGGATTATGAGGCATTACAACTAATAAATAACCTAAGTGGTACTGGGTATTCCAATACTGCGGATGGCGTAGGAATCTGGATGATTATTGCGGCTATTCTTGCGATTGTAGGTGGCATATTAGTTTATTTCTTATTTGTAAATGCAAAGGCAGAACCAAAGGGCAAATTTGCAAAATGGCTGAAGGATTTCTTGTCTTTCAAGATTATGTGGATTGAACCAATTTTGAAAGTCATTTATTACATTGCGACTATCTTTATTGTTCTTAATTCATTCTCTTTCTTGGCTTTGGGCGGTACCGGTGTTTTGATGTGGCTATGTACTTTAGTGCTTGGTCCGGTAATTTTGCGTGTGCTTTACGAAGCAACCATGATGTTTATCATGATTTGGCGCGATACTCGTGATATTGCTGACAATACCAAAAAGAAGTAATTTGATTTATCCTGAAAATCCTCTCTTTAGGGAGGATTTTTTGGTGGAACTAATGTTTTTGTAGTATAATTTGGGAGAAGAGGAGGTTTATGCTCGCGCCGAAAGAGATTGCGGAAGTGGTAGTGAAGGCAGGTGAGAAAAAAGCAAAATTGCCTGCACTTAAGATGATTTTGTTGGGGATTTTTGCTGGTATTTTTATTGCTTTAGCTGGAGTAGGAGCGACGCTCGGTAATGTCTATGGTGGCAAGATCGCGGGGGCTTGCATATTTCCGGCTGGGTTAGCCATGGTAGTAGTGGCTGGCAGTGAGCTTTTTACGGGCAACAATTTGATGGTAACGGCTTTATTTAAGAAAAAGATTGGTTTTAAAGCGTTACTAAAAAATTGGTCTTTGGTGTTTCTGGGTAATTTTATCGGTGCCGTAGCGGTAGCTGGAGTGGCTGTATTAAGTGGGGCATTGGATGGCGCAAGTGATGCGGTGGTTGCGACTGCTGTTAATAAAATTAACTTAAATGTTGTTGAGGCGGTGACACGAGGAATTTTATGTAATTTCTTGGTGTGTATTGCAGTATGGATGGCATTTGGAGCAGAGACGGTTTCCGGTAAGATTATAGCGATGTTTTTCCCAATTATGCTGTTTGTGTTGTGTGGGTTTGAGCATTCGGTGGCAGATATGTTTTATGGGCCGGCGGGGATTTTTATGGCGGTGCGAAATGGGTTAGAAGTGGAAGGTCTGAATTTTGGTGCATTTTTGTTTCAGAATTTGGTGCCGGTAACGCTTGGCAATATTATTGGTGGTGCTGGATTGGTGGGCGGGGGATATTATTTGGCTTATTTGAAGAATAAAAAATAGGCTGTTGAAGCCTAGATGGTGGGCGACAGAGGAGGGAGGAATCTCGCTTCGCTCGATGCGAACCTCTGACCTTGTCTTGGTGGGCGACAGAGGAGTCGAACCTCTGACCTTGTCTACGTCAAAGACACGCTCTAGCCAACTGAGCTAGCCGCCCATAAAATTGGTGAGGACGCTCGTGCTAATGCACTCGCTATTTCACCAGGCTCACTTTGTTCGCTTGGTGAGGACGCTTACGCCTATGCGTTCGCTAACTCACCGATTTTTACAAAATTGGTGAGTCGGGAGGGGCTCGAACCCTCGACACCGGGCTTAAAAGGCCCG
>CAZLPA010000008.1:0-24323 GCA_964561295.1 uncultured Candidatus Saccharibacteria bacterium
TTATCCGGGTTGCAAATATAAGCTACAGCTTTTGCAACGGTACTTTTGATAGCATGGATTCGTGTGTATGCCATATCTTATCCATCAGCTCCTTTATCTCATTTAGGTCTTCTTCGTAGGCATTCCCTGTTTTCATAATCCGCTCGCGGATCATGTTTATGTTTCTGCCGAGTGCGGCGATCTGGTAGTTATATTCCTTCAGACCGTTATAGTCGATGTCATAGACATAACCGTATAAGATCTGGTGACGAATATACTCAGATGTATTCCGCATTTTAGATGCTTTGATTTTCTCATCCAAGACATATTTTTCATTTTCGCTGAGATACACCTGTATTGGTATTTTGCGTTCTCGCTCTTTGCTCATAAATGAACACTTCCTTTCAGAATTGCCGTATACATTGGGATGCCTGGGACTGGAAAGGACAGGTATTACAGAACAAGGAGCTTGTTTACGGCAAGTTCTTTGAAAAGAAAGCTGGATTCATCAGCAAAAAGCTGTGGCCTGATTTCTGTAATTATCGGCGGGATGGATATGATTTTGATGCTAGATTTGATGATGGTCTTGCTTCATATAAGGATAAGGGTGTGGTAGATTACCTCACCGGATCCGGGGCAATGCTGACAAGGGACATCAAGGATGGTCTGAATTACAAGAAAGATGGAAACAAAGGTTTTGAAACGGTTATCACCAGGCTTCAGATGCAGACCTATGTTGTGCCGGTGAACTATGAATACAGTAAGCGGAAGAACGGCAATGAATACGGATGGGGCAATTGCCGGTATGATATCTCAGAGAACTTTTGGGGAGAGAAACTATGCCGGTCAGCTTATAAGCGAAGCCCGGAGGAGTCTTTGAAGAGGATTATAAAGCATATCAAAAAGGCTCTGCCGAAGATGGATGAAGAGGAACTGAAGGCACTGCTTAAAGGGTGAAGGGAAAGAACATGATTGAGAACATCGAAGTCAATACACAGAACAGCATACGGATCGTTTCAAGAGTAGGCGTAATATACATTGATCCGCTTGAAATACCGGATGAGCGGCATGATGCTGATTATATCCTCATAACACATGATCATTACGATCATTTTTCGCCGGAGGATATAAGAAAGGTCGCTAAAGCCGGCTGTATCTTAGTAGTACCGGAAAAGATGTCGGGGAAAGCACAGGAAGTATCGGATGCAGTAGGCAGAATAGATACTGTAAAACCCTCGGTCTACCGTGAAATAAATGGCTTGGAGGTTGAGACCGTCCTGGCATATAACACGCTAAAGCCATTCCATCCCAAGAGTGCCGAGTGGGTTGGATATGTTTTGAGGATAGATGGCAAGCGTATCTATATAGCAGGAGATACCGATGCCACAAAGGAAGCAAATGCTGTGAATTGCGACATCGCTATTGTTCCTATCGGCGGCACATATACAATGGATGCAAAGAAGGCAGCGGAACTTGTAAATACCATTCGCCCGGATATCGCCGTGCCGGTGCATTACGGAAGTATTGTCGGTAGGGCTTCGGATAGGGATGTATTTGTAGAAAATGTGAAGAGTCCGGTGAAGGTAGTATTTAAGATACAGTTTTAAGGTGGGAAATACCTTGAAAAGAAAACGAAAAACACCTTTCCTTGTTATAGACCATATGACAAGGAACCTTGTGAATGAGATATAGTTGTTTTATATTTGAATATATAGCGTTAAGCAGCGATTGGAGGATTGAGTCGATTGACAGCTATACAGGAACAGTTTAATAGAGTGGCTGAGGAATATGATAAAAACAGGAGAAAGTTTATTCCCTGCTATGATGATTATTACATTCATTCGACAAATTTTATAACATCTAATATAGGTAAGCCAGACACGATTATTGATCTTGGAGCAGGAACCGGACTGCTGACATACTATTGGTATAATCAATACCCTGATGTGAAATATGTTCTTGTTGATGTAGCAGATGAAATGCTCAAGGTAGCCAGACAGAGATTTGCCGGAATAGAAAATGTTACTTACCAGATTATGGATTACACAGAAAAACTGCCGGAGCTTTCTTTTGATACGGTCATTTCTGCTCTATCGATTCACCACTTAGAAGATACGAGCAGCAGAAACTGTTCTTTGGGCTATTCGAAAGATTGCCAAGAGGAGGAATCTTTGTGAATTATGATCAGTTTTGTGCAGGACAGCCGGAGATGGATAAGTGGTTTGATTCATATTGGGAAAAAGAAATCTATAGCAGCGGTCTTACGGAACATGACATAGCGGCTTGGAAAGAACGAAGAAAACTGGATAGAGAGTGTTCGGTAGAACAAGAGATTGCTATGTTGCATAATGCCGGATTTAAAAGCGTGAAATGTATTTACTCATACCTGAAGTATTCGGTTATTGTAGCTTTGAAATAATATCTTTGATTATATGTGCTAAGGAGAACTGATGAAGGTCAGAGAATATTCCGAACAGGATTTAAAGGAAATTATTAGAATATGGAATGAGGTTGTTGAAGACGGTATAGCGTTTCCGCAAGAGGATATTTTGGATTTGGAAAGCGGTGCTGAGTTTTTCTCATCACAGAGTTATACAGGGGTTGCTGAGGAAGACGGCAAAATCTATGGTCTATATATCCTTCATCCCAATAATGTTGGAAGGTGTGGTCATATCTGCAATGCCAGTTATGCTGTATCCTCTGATTCACGAGGAAAACATATAGGAGAACAACTCGTTAAGAATTGTCTTCAGAAGGGCAGGGAACTTGGCTTCAGGGTTCTTCAGTTTAATGCAGTTGTAGAGAGCAATATTCATGCAAGACACTTATATGAACGTTTGGGATTTAAACAAATGGGAACTATTCCCGGGGGTTTTAGAATGAAAGATGGGCATTACGAAAACATATGTCCTTATTACAAAGAGTTGTGAGGTCATAAATTCATGTTTGTCTGGATGGGGCAAAGCCTTTTATCTCGTGTTAAATCATGATAGGAAACGAATACTGGTATTTGCCATTTGGCAGCTATGAGAGAAATCTTGTAGCTGCCTTTTTTATTATGGAGTTGGTCATGAATCTTATTGTTTTAGAAATAAGCAACTCTTTTTCAAAAAAGGTTACCTAAGTAACCAATCCCAAAACATTGACCATTGTTTCAGATATTAGGCGTGTTTATAATAAGTACACAGATAAGAAACGGCAGTTGCCTAAAGAACAAAATGGAGGTATTTATCATGACAAATGAAATGCTGATTGAAAAGATGGAGCTTAAGGAGCTGGTTGATACATTTTCAAATCTTGCTGATGTGAAAGATGCCAGAAGTCAGGGAGAACTGTTCCTTCCGGATGGAAAACTGGAGTTCCAGATAGGGTTTGATGGCGAGATACAGAATATCGTAGGAAGAGAGGCGCTTGTTTCTGCTTTTTCTTCTACGATAGAGCCGTGTAAGGCGGTCTACCACATTAACGGTCAGCATAATGTGACCTTGAATGAGGATATGACAGAAGCTGAGGGAACGGCATACTGCCAGGCAACCTTGGTAAATGAAGAGGACGGGAAAGATGTAATAACCACGAATTATGTGCGTTATTCCGATGTCTATGCCAAGGTGGACGGGAAATGGTATATCAAACGCAGAAGGACAACATTCCTGATCATGGACAAGCATGTGATGAACGGTTGATTAGAGGGATATCACTATGAACATTTTTGAAAAGCTTAGAAGTGGGGAGTCGGTAGACATGATGTCAGAAGAATATGCTCCGGTAATTAAGGAACTTAAAAGAGCGGATCGTGCCCTGTATCATGTGAACCATACAGAGCCGGACTCGGCTGAACAGAAAAGAGCATATGATGAGCTCTTTAAAGGAGATTATCCGGATGGACTTAGTATATTTGCTCCGGTCCAGATAGATTTTCCCGGACAGATGAATTTTGGTAAACATGTGTTTATCAATCATAGCTTTACCGCGATGTCTATAGGTGGCATCACGATAGAGGACAATGTGCAGATCGGACCGCATGTAACGATAGTGACTGATAATCATGATTTCAAAAACCGTTATGTGTTAAAGTGCAAACCGGTCAGGATCTGTAAAAAAGCCTGGATAGGGGCGAACGTGACGATTATGCCCGGAGTGACAGTCGGAGAAAACGCTGTCATTGCAGGAGGCACTGTTGTAACGAAAGATGTGCCGGCGAATACAGTTGTAGGAGGTAATCCTGCAAAAGTGATCAAAAAGCTTGCGGATGATGGAGAATGAAGAGATTTCTGATACTGACAATTACAGTTTTGATGCTTACCGGATGCGGACGACAGGACAACCAGGGCGAGATGACATTGAACGACGAAGAAGAGTTTTCTTCGGAGGGAATAATGCAAGGAGAACAGGATATGCAAGCGTACAACTTTGAAGAGTTTGTTAATGTTGAAATAAACGGGATAGATGTGTCTGCCCTAAGTGAGGAAGAGATGTCAGTGCTTTATCAGCAGGCCAGGTATTGTCAGGCAATGACGGATGCCGATGCAGATACGATGAGAGAGATCATCTCGGAGGATATGATCTTTACTCATATGAGTGGAAAACAGCAGACCAGGGAAGAGTACCTTGCGGATATAACAAAGGGAAGACTTAATTATTTCACTATCGGAATCGAAGATCCGGTGATCACAGTTGAAGGAGATAAGGCCAAGATCGCATTTACCTCCGTGTTAAATGCAAATGCTTACGGAGCCAGAGGGACCTTCCGTATGAACGGAACACATCATTATGAGATGAGGGATGGTCAGTGGATTGCCGTAAATGGCTGATGACTGAGAAGGGAGGAGGTCAGATGGAGATATTGGAGAGGCTGCAGAAAAGCCTGGATGATATGTATGAATTCTCAAATAAACTGTACGCTGCAATCGAGAAGAGCGGAAAAGACATTGAACTTGCCGAGCTTGTTACCTCAGCCAAGGATAGAGATGAGATCTTTCTGGCAGAACAGCTTGCAAAACTTCGCAGTGCAATGGACGAGCCGTATGCCCTAATCGAATACCTTCATAGACCCGTCATATATGATGGTCGATTAAAGAAACACAATGACGGCAGCTATTCTCTGTGTGATCATACAATAAGGCAACGGGTCGGTATTGAATACGTAAAGGATGACAGATGGCAGATTGGTTTGCTGCAGCCGGAAGAGAACGGAAATGGATTCGAGATCGTTGACCAAAACATAAAGAAGGTGGACATAGGGCTGGAGAATCTGAGGGTCAGATGCAGGGAAGAACTGAAATAAGGAGAGCATGATGAAGCGAATCATAAGTTTAATGATAATGGTTTTCCTTTTAGCCCTGCTCTCCGCATGTGGAGGAAGTGAACTGTCAGATCCGGACACTTCCTTGCATAACCGGGAGTTGAATGAGGTAGTAACAGAAGCTGTTTCTGATCCAGGCACCAATCAGGAAGGTGAAGAACCAGAAGACGCACTCCAAGCCAACTCTCAAGAAACAGCAAAGCTCCTTTATATGGGACAGGCGAGCATCCGGATTACAACTACGGAAGGTAAAGTGATCTATATCGACCCTTATGCTGGAGACGGATATGAGCCTGCCGCAGACCTCATCCTTGTCACGCACAGCCACTATGACCATAACGGCGTGGATAAGGTGGAAAACCGAAATGCGGATTGTCAAATCATCACCTGGAAAGAGGCTCTTGCCGATGGAAAGCACCAGACCTTTGATCTTGGGTATGTGACCGTTGAAGCAGTGGAGGCCGGTTATAACAAATGGCATGATGTAAAGGAATGCGTGGGGTATATATTGACACTATCGGACGGAGTATCTGTTTATGTGACAGGAGATACGAGCAAAACCGAGCAGATGTCGCTCCTTTCCGAGAAAGAAATCGACTACGCTTTCTATTGCTGCGATGGAGTATTCAATATGGATCTTGATGAAGCTGCTGAGTGCGCCAAACTGGTAAAGGCAAAGCACAATATTCCCTATCACGTACTGGCGCAGGACGGTGTGTACTTTGACAGGGAAAGAGCCGAGCAGTTTGACGCAGAGAATCGCCTGATCATTGACGATGGCGAAGAAATAGAACTGGATAATTAGGAGGAATATACCGTGAAAAGAAGAGGGTTAATTGCAAGCGTATTAGTTCTGTTCCTGCTGCTTGCCGGATGCGGACAAACACAGGGAAACAATGAGGCAGGAAACGAACAAAGTGCTGGACAGACAGAGGAGATATCCTCCCAGGAACCGGAAGACATTTCGTCTGAATCTGTGACTGATGTTGCCGGGGCCGAAGGTGGCACGGAGATTCCATCAGAGGCAATTACTTCTGAAGGATATCCTGTATTTGATTTTGATCATAAGACCGTGACCTTAAACAGCGGCTATGAGATGCCGATATTAGGACTTGGTATGTTTTCTCTTTCTGACAGTGAAGCGGAAAATTCTACCTACTGGGCTTTGAAAGCCGGGTTCCGTCTGATCGATACCGCGAGAATCTATGGAAATGAAGCTGCGGTCGGCAGAGGATTACAGAGGGCTATCGACGAAGGCATCGTCACGCGCGAAGAGGTATTCATTACCACGAAGATGTGGACGTCCGACTTTGACAATGGTGACGCCGCCGTGGATGCATCTCTGGAAAGACTTGGCGTAGATTATATTGATTTAATGATCCTGCACCATTCTCAGCCATCCAATGATGTGGATGCATATCAGGCAATGGAACGGGCTGTGGCTGACGGGAAGCTTAAGTCCATCGGATTATCCAACTATTACGAGCCGGAGGACTTCGACCGTCTTGTGAACGCAACTTCGATCCGTCCTGCTCTTTTACAGAACGAAACGCATCCCTATCACCAGAGTGGAGAGATGAAAGAACATATCGCACAGTACGGAACGGTTCTGGAGAGCTGGTTCCCGCTTGGTGGCAGGGGAAATACACAGACGCTGTTTAATGATCCGACCATTGCCGGGTTCGCCGAGGCACACGGAGTCTCTTCCGCACAGGTTATCATCCGCTGGCACTTGCAGGCAGGAAATATCTGCATTCCCGGTTCTTCCAATGAGCAGCACATCATAGAAGACTACGATGTATGGGATTTTGAGCTGACGGATGATGAGATGGCACAGATGACAGCACTGGAGAAGGATGAGAGATTCGCAGATTATTAAAATAAGAATGGAGGGAAAGGACATGATCTTTGACAGAAACGAAAAGAAAGAAGTGATCGCTCTTCTGGGAGCGGGCAGCATGGGTACGGCAATTGTAAGAAGGATTGCTGCTGGAAGAAAGATTCTGCTGGGTGACATCAGTGAAAAGAATCTGGAAAAGGTATCTCATGATTTTCAGTACAGCGGATACGATGTAGAAACAATGATCGTCAATGCTTTGGAGAAGGATTCCATCGAAGCATTTGCGGAAAAAGCTGCATCACTCGGTGATGTGATGTTCTTTATCGACACTGCCGGAGCATCGCCTCATCAGACGAATCCGGAGCATATCTTGAACCTTGATATGGTCGGAACGGGATATGCGGTAGACGCTTTCGGAAAGGTGATGGCAAAGGGCGGTGCAGGACTTATCGTATCCAGCCAGACAGGATATATGTATCCAATCCCATATGAAGCAGAACAGGAGATACTTAACACTCCTACAGAGAAGCTCATGGATCTGACCTTTATCAAGGAAACGGCAATGCAAAATTCCGGTCTTGCCTATATGATCGCTAAACGTATCAACCAGTTGCAGGCAATGAAGGCTGCGGCTACTACCTGGAAGGAGCGCAGGGCAAGGATTAACACCATCAGTCCGGGAGTTATCGTGACACCGCTCGCCTATGATGAGTTTGCTGCTGCAGGTGAAGGATATCAGCAGATGGTGGATGCATCCGCTGCTGAGCGTTGCGGAACCTCAGATGAGATCGCCGAGGCAGGTGCATTCCTGCTGGGGGAACATGCTGGGTTTATTACAGGAACAGATCTCTTGATTGACGGCGGAGTGATCGCCGCAATCCGGACAGGTAAATATAAGCTTCACGCTGAATAAGGAGGGAATGAAAATGGAGTCATTTAAGTTGAACAATGGATATGAGATTCCACAGATCGGTTTCGGAGTCTTTATGATCACCGATCCGGTTGAATGTGAGAAAGCCGTACTGGATGCTTTTTCTGCCGGATACCGATTGATCGATACCGCAAATGCGTATATGAACGAGCGTGCCGTTGGTCGTGCTATGAAGAAATCAGGACTTAAGCGTGAGGAAATATTTCTGACGACGAAGATCATGCCGCAGGATTTCGGATATGAGAAGACGAAAGTGGCAATCGAGAAAACGCTGGCCCGCCTGGACACTTCGTATATTGACCTTCTTTTGCTTCACATCCGTTTCGGCGATTATATGGGAGCGTGGAAGGCTTTGGAGGATGCTGTGGATGAGGGAAAGGTTCGTTCCATCGGTATCAGCAACTTTGACGAAGCACGTATTCAGAACATCCTTGAAAACGGAAGGATCGTTCCGCAGGTGGATCAGATCGAATGCCATCCGTATTTTCAGGAGAGGACGCTTCGTAAACTTCTTGATAAGCATGATATCCGGGTTGAGTCGTTCTATCCCGTCGGCCACGGAGATAAAAACCTGCTCTCCGAGCCAGTATTTGCGGAACTTGGTGGGAAATACGGGAAGTCGCCTGTACAGATCATCTTGAAATGGCATATCCAGGAGGGATTTATCCCGCTTCCAAAGTCCACGAATCCGGAACACATCAAGGATAATATCAGCCTCGATTTCGTACTGTCCGATGAGGACATGGAGAAGATCCGAGCAATTGATAAGGATAAGAGCTACTTTGATGCAACGGAAGAGGAGCAGGAGAAGATGTTCCTTTCCCAGAATATCGACTTCGATGATCAAAAATAAGAGAAATATTACAGGCACGGGAATCCTTTCAAGGTAAATGAGAGGGTTCCCTTTTTTGTTTTTCAGGAATAAGTAACTCTTTTGTGGAAATGGTTACCTAAGTAACCAAATCAATAAATCTGACCATTGTTTTGGCGTCTTAAAGTGAATATAATTCAAAACAGAAGATAAGAAACAAGAGTTTCATAAATCAAAAGGAGGATATAGAGAATGGAATACACAGTATTAAACAACGAAGTAAAATGTCCTGTAGTAGGTATCGGAACATTTATGCTCTCACCGGCTGAAGCGGAGAACAGCGTGAGGGAAGCTCTTAAGATGGGGTATTCTCTTGTGGATACTGCTAATGCATATGTGAATGAGAGAGCCTGCGGACGCGGTATGAAGGACAGTGGCCTTAAGAGAGAGGATATCTTCCTTTCTACAAAGCTCTGGCCGAGCGAGTATGAGAATCCGAACGCTGTCGATGAGACTTTGGAACGTCTGGGTGTGGATTATGTGGATCTGCTCTACATCCATCAGCCTGCCGGAAACTGGCTTGCCGGATACCGTCAGCTTGAAAAAGCGTACAAGGATGGTAAGGCAAAGAGTATAGGTATTTCTAACTTTGAGGGTGAGTACATAGCTGAACTTGAGACAAAGTGGGAGGTTGTTCCTCAGTTTATCCAGGTGGAGGCACATCCGTATTTTACACAGCAGGAGCTTCGCAAGACCCTGGATAAATATGGGATCAAGCTGATGAGCTGGTATCCTTTGGGACATGGAGATAAGACTCTTATTAATGAGCCCGTTTTTGCAGAGCTTGGAAAGAAGTATGGAAAGAGTCCTGCCCAGATCATTCTTCGCTGGCATACACAGATGGGATTTGTAGTGATCCCCGGAAGTAAAAATGTGGACCACATCAAGGATAACCTTGATATCCTTGACTTTAAGCTGACAGATGAAGAGATGGCAGAAATTGCAAAGCTTGACAAGGGTGAGCGTTATTATCACCGCACGGATGAACAGCTTGCGGGATTTGCAGCATGGAGGCCCGACTTCGAGAGGGCATAAGAAAAAACAAGTACAAAGGCGCAGTAAAGATACGCTGCGCCTTAATCGAGAGGAGAGATTCAGGATGGATAAGACAAAAGAAAACATAATGGGAACAATGCCCGAAGGCAGACTTCTTATGAAGCTGGCCATGCCGATGATCTTTTCTGTTCTGGTATCTTCCCTCTATAACATAGTAGACAGTATTTTTGTAGGAAGATTGGGACAGAATGCTCTTACAGCCATATCACTTGGGGCACCGGCATCTTCTCTTATGGTAGAACTGTCTTTCGGTGTTGCGGTCGGCGTGAATGCTCTTCTTTCCAGAAAACTGGGAGAGAAGGATTCAGAAGGTGTGAGTAAAGCCGCAGGGCAGGGATTTTTGTTGATCGGAATAGTGTACCTTCTTTGTCTGGCGTTTGGGTTGTTTGGCGTAAGGGCTTTTTACAGCATTCAGACTGATGAGGCGGAGATCATTTCTCTTGGAATGCAGTATACAAGTATTGTGACGATCTGTTCCTTTGGTCTTATGATACAGTCGATCGTTGAGAGACTTCTCTCCGCCACCGGACGAACGAATGGGTCCATGGTTGTTCTTCTCACCGGGGCAATCACCAATATAATTCTTGATCCAATCCTGATCTTTGGATATCTGGGTTTCCCGGAAATGGGAATGGCAGGTGCAGCTATCGCCACTGTGATCGGACAGTGTGCAGCAGCTACGGTTGGGATTGTCTTGAATATATCATGGAACAAGGAGATATCCTTCAAGGCAAAGGCATTTCTCCCGGATTTCGGCATGATGAAGGAGATCATGACCATAGCGATACCGACCACGCTGACCTATTCCATCAATTCCATCCTGATCTTCGGGATGAATAATGTGCTTATCGGTCTGTCCGTGGCGGCGCCTGCGGTTTATGTCATTTATAACAGGGTTCGCAGCTTTGTGGCTCTTCCGGTATGGGGAATCCGAAATACGATCATCTCCGTAGTAGCCTATAACATGGGAGCAGGATATAAAGGCAGAGTCCGTAATCTGATCAGCATTGCAATGAAAGCAAGTGCTGGGATTATGGTTGCAGGAACTGTTCTTTATGAAACCATACCGGCATTGCTCCTTCGGATTTTTTCGGCAACGGATGAGATGCTTGCAATCGGTATTCCGGCTTTCCGTATCATTGGGATCACTGCCATTATTTCAGGGATGACGATAATGATGAGCGGAGTATTCCAGGCGATGAATAACAGCAGTAAGGCGCTGGTCGTCAGCATCGTTCAGGCGGTATCTCTGGTTGGAAGCGCGGCACTTCTGGCTCTTACAAAAAGCACAAGCGTAGTCTGGTATGCTTTCCCAATTTCTGAGATCATCATCTTTGCACTTAGTTTCGTATTTCTTAGGGGAATTTACAAAAGTCAGCTTGATGATGGTGTTCCATCTGCAAGGAGTATCTTGAATGTAAAGCCCGCCGCTGATAATACTTGACAACAGAATGCGTTTTTTGGCATTCTATTGTATGGTAACTATCGTTGCATATTACACACTCACGATATTTCGGGATTAAGAAAGAGGTATGGGCATGATTTTATCAGGGAACGAAGATTTAAGAGTAGTAAAGACAATAGAAGGCATCAAGACTGCATTTGAGGAACTGATCTGCGAGAAAGACTATGAGCAGATCAGTGTAAAAGAACTGTGCGACAGGGCAAGGATCAATAAAAAAACCTTCTATCATTACTATGAGACACTGGATGCTTTGCTTGCAGAACTGCAGCTGGAGCTATCAGCAGGATACATTGAAATAGTAAAGGATTATAAGCTTCCGGAGGAGCTCGATAAGGTAAACAGGGCCTTCTTTGAATACTCTGTATCACAGGGACTTGCTTATGAGAAGATCACGACCAGCGTGACATATCATTCCATCCGGGATGAGATGGTGGATAACGTAAATGATGTCGGCTGGGGGAAGTCAAAGAAATACCAGAAGCTTTCAGGATATGAAAAAAGACTGCTCATGTCTTTTATCAATAATGCAGTGCTGACTGCCTACAGGCAGTGGGTGGAAGACGGCAAGAAAATGAAGCTTGAAGAAGTGATCGATATGACAAACAGGATCGTCCTGGGAGGCGTTAACGGCTTCTTTAAGTAGAAGAGAGGTGTTTGCATTGAAGACAAGAATGCTTAGGGATATCGAGGTGTCTGAGGTTGGGATGGGCTGTATGGCTTTTTCCCACGGATACGGACAGATACCTGCAGAAAAATATAGTATAGAGGCAATAAGAAATGCCTATGAGCATGGTTGTACATTTTTTGATACGGCAGAGGTATACAGTCCGAATCTTTCCGGCATTGGGCATAACGAACTGATCGTAGGGAAAGCCTTAAAGGATGTGCGTGAGAATGTGGTAATTGCGACAAAGCTGATGCTTCATGGCCTGGGATTCGGAAGTGTGTATAAGTCAGTAAGAAGCCATCTGGAAGGATCTTTGGATCGATTGCAGACAGAGTATGTTGATATCTACTATCTCCATCGTAGGGGCGGCGTATCTGTAGAGAAGGTTGCCGAGGCGATGGGCAGGCTTATTGATGATGGTCTGATCCGAGGATGGGGGTTGTCCCAGGTGGATGTGGATGTCATCAACCGCGCACAGCAGGTAACACCACTTGCAGCCATCCAGAATATCTATTCTATGGTGGAGCGTGATTCTGAGGCTAAGATCATTCCTTATTGCATTGAAAACAATATCGGATTTGTGCCGTTCTCACCTATAGCAAGTGGTCTGCTTTCGGGTAAGATCACGCCGCAGACTCAGTTTGAGAGAAATGATGATGTAAGGAACTGGGTTCCTCAGCTTTCAAGAAGAAACATCGAGGGTAACCAGCCGATCGTTGAGATGCTTAAAAGCTTTGCGGAAAAGAAAGGCGCATCACCTGCACAGATCTCTCTGGCGTGGATGCTACATAAGTATCCTAATGTAGTGCCGATACCGGGTTCAAAGAATAAAGAGCGCATAATCGAGAATCTGGATTCGGCAAACGTTGAATTAGCGGATGATGAGTTTAAGGATCTTGAAGATGCCCTGAATGGTCTGAAAGTCTATGGGCACAGAGGTCTGGGCGGATTCTAGGAGGTTATGATTTATGAGCAGAGTATGGATGATAACTGGTGCAGGCCGGGGACTGGGCAGAGCGTTTGCAGAAGAGGCACTGCGAAACGGTGATCTGGTGATCGCTACTGTTCGGAAGGTGAATCCTGAAGATGAACTGTTTAAAAATGAAAATGTTCTTACCGTCATCATGGATGTAACAAAGACGGACGAAGTGAAAGAAGCAGTAGGATTAGGACTTCAGAAGTTCGGCCGGATCGATGTGCTGATCAATAACGCGGGATTCGGTATGAGCGGAGCCTTTGAGGAAATCTCTGATGAAGAACTGAGATATCTTATGGATACCAACTATTTCGGTGTGGCGAATGTAACAAGAGAAGTTCTTCCGACAATGCGCAAGCAGGGTGGAGGAATGATACTGAATGTTTCGTCTCAGGCCGGAGCCATGGGGTTCCTGGGTAGTTCCGCATACTGCTCTTCAAAGTATGCCGTAGTCGGACTTTCCGAGGCACTCGGTATGGAACTTGAGCCCTTTGGAATCCAGGTGGCATCTATCCTTCCAGGTTCCTTCCGTACAGACTTCAGAGATGACAGTTCCATGAAACACGCGCAGAAATCGCTTGAAGCTTATGAGGGATCACAGGTTCATGCTGCAAGGGATTTTCTTGCCGCAAATAATCATAAGCAGGAAGGCGATCCGGAGAAAGCTGCGAAGTTCCTATACAGGATCGTTGACGGTGGAAAGCTTCCAAAGCGGATCCTGATCGGCAAAAAGTGCTGTGAGGCCGTCAGGGATTATCTAAAGGACCGTATTGCAGAGATAGATTCTTATATAGAGGAATCTTCCCAAACAGATTTTGAATGAACGCCTATAACGGGAATGCAAGAACTTAAAACTTGTTAATACATGTAGAATTTTTAACAGGAGGAAGAGACAATGGCAAAGACACTTATAGCATTCTTTTCAAGAGCAGATGAGAATTATTTCGGCGGAGCAATGAGATATGTAAAGGTTGGCAATACCGAGATCGTAGTAGGACTGATGAAGGAGCTGATCGAGGCGGATACTTTTAAGATAGAGATGAAGGATCCCTATTCACCGGTATATATGACCTGTATTGATGAAGCAAAGAGGGATAAGCAGAAAAACGCACGTCCTGAGCTCGTAAGCATGCCGGACAGCATCGATGAATATGACACAATCGTGCTGGCCTATCCGAACTACTGGGGAACGATGCCGATGGCGGTATTTACCTTCCTTGAGAAGTTCGATTTTTCCGGCAAGACGATCCTGCCTCTTTGCACCAACGAGGGAAGCGGAATGGGATCAAGCGAAAGTGACATCAAGAAAAACGCAAAAGGAGCATCCGTAAAGAGTGGTCTTGCAATCACAGGAAGCAGAGCGGGAGATTCCAAGGGGCAGTTGCAGAAATGGTTTGCAGAGAATGGTTTGGACTGAGGGTTAAGAATATGAAGAGAAAAATTACATTTATTGCATTGCTGCTTTGCCTGCTTATGATCGGGTGCTGCGGTAAGGCAAGCACAGCTACAGATACGGCAGTTCCACAAAATGAAGCGACAATGGTGCAGGATGAAGCCGGTACTGAGACACAGACGGACACAAAGGAAGATGAAAGCATTAAAGAGGCATTGCCTTCGGACGGTCAGGTAGCGGAAGAAAAGGCTGAAACTGCATCGGGCTCCACAGATGTTTTGGTGGTGTTTTTTTCCAGAACAGGAGAACAGTATGGTGTAGGTGTTATCGACAAAGGCAATACTGCTATCGTAGCTGAAATGATTGCAGAGAAGACGGGAGCGGACACGTTTGAGATCCTGCCACAGGAGGATTATTATCCCTACACCTATGATGAGCTGACGGATATAGCAAAGAAGGAACTAAACGATAACGCAAGGCCGGCATATGCAGGAGAAGTGCCTGATCTGTCACAATATTCCACCATTTTTATCGGAGCACCCGTATGGTGGGGAGACTGGCCTATGATCTGCTACACCTTCTTTGAAGAGAATGCAGACGGACTTACTGGAAAAACACTGATTCCGTTCTCGACACATGCCGGCAGCGGATTATCAGGATTTGACAGCAAGCTTTCAGGAGCTTGTCCAAACAGCAAAGTCGGAACCGGACTGGCGATAAGAGGTGCGGATGCACAGAATGATCAGGATTCAGTAAGAAAGAGCATAAATGATTGGCTTGCTGGTCTGGGATATTAGAGGAGGGAGTGCGATGCAGCAGAATAAGTTTTTTCCGGAGATCCATGGAAATTTTGGTTTCGGATGTATGCGCCTGCCGATGAATGGAGGAAAGGTCGATTATGATGAATTTACCAAAATGGCGGATGCCTTTATCGATGCAGGCTTCAATTATTTTGATACGGCGCACGGATATATCGGCGGACAGTCGGAAACATCAATCAGGGACTGCGTTGCTAAAAGGTATGACCGTTCCCGGTTTCTGCTCACAAACAAGCTGACGGATCCATACTTCAGATCCGAGGCAGATATCCGTCCCTTTTTTGAAAAGCAGCTTGCATGGTGCGGCGTGGATTACTTTGATTTTTATCTAATGCATGCACAGGACAGGAATAACTATCAGAAATTTAAGAAGTGCAGGGCGTATGAGACTGCATACAGATTTAAGGAAGAAGGGCTGATAAAACACTTCGGAATATCCTTCCATGACAAGGCGGAGGTCCTGGACATGATCCTTTCGGAGCATCCCGAAGTTGAAGTAGTTCAGATCCAGTTTAATTATCTTGACTATGAAGATGCCTCTGTGGAAGCGAGAAAGGTTTATGAGGTATGCGAGAAATATAACAAGCCGGTGCTTGTCATGGAGCCTGTAAAGGGCGGAAGTCTTGTGAACCTTCCTAAAGATGCAGACCGGATACTTCGTGACCTAAAGGGTGGGAGCAATGCGAGCTATGCGGTTCGTTTTGCGGCCAGCTTTCCTAATATATCGATAGTTCTTTCCGGTATGAGCGATATGGCACAGATGAAGGATAACATCAGTGCAATGAAGGATTTTGAGCCTTTGTCGGAGGCTGAGATGGATGCGGTAAGGAAGGTATGCGAGATTTTTAAGGGATTAAATCTGATTCCGTGCACATCCTGCAGATACTGCATAGAAGAGAGCGAATGCCCGAAGGGAATACGTATCCCGGATCTGTTTGCGGCACTGAACTCACATGAGGCTTTCCATAACTGGAACACAGCTTACTACTATGAGAATGTCGTTACGGGAGGCGAACACGGCAGAGCATCTGATTGTATCAAGTGTGGAAAATGCGAGAAGGTATGTCCGCAGCATTTGAAGATCAGGGAGTTGCTACCGAAGGTGGCTGCAGCATTTGAGTAAGATGAAAAAAGTGAGAATGACAATCGACATACTGATGGTGATACTATTGCCGCTCCTCATGGCATATTCTCTGATCGGTGAGAATATCCATGAGGTACTTGGCGTGTGTATGTTTGTGCTCTTTATCGCACATCATGTGATAAACCGAAAATGGTGGACGGGTCTTTTCAAGGGAAGATATAATGCAGTGCGGATACTGAATACTGCAGTGAATCTTTTTCTTGCGGTCTTTATGATCCTGCAGCCGGTCAGCGGAATTCTGATGTCAAAGTACGTTCTGAAGGAAGTGACGTTAAGTGGAGCATCAAGTGCACTCAGAACGATCCATATGACATTAGCATACTGGGGCTTCATCATGATGAGCTTTCACCTTGGGCTTCATGTAAAAGCAATGGCAGCAAGATTTTCGAAAAATATCAATAAGACTACGAGGATGATACTCAGAATCCTGTTTATCATTATTTCATTGTATGGAGCTTATGCATTTGCAAAGCGTGGGATTGGAGATTATCTCCTGATGAAAGTGATGTTTGCCTTCTTTGATTTTAGCGAATCAAGGATCGTGTTTTTGCTTGATTACATTGCGATCATGGTGCTTGTGGCAAATGTTGGATTTTATATACAGAGCGGTTTGCTCAGAATACAAAACAAAAAGGAAGGACGGTAAGAATTATGGCAAAGAAACAGACAGCAGGCAGAGAGCATCTTGGAGAGCTTGCGCCGAAGTTTGCGGAGCTGAACGATGATGTATTATTTGGTGAGGTGTGGTCTAGAGAAAAGGAACTGTCTTCCAGAGATAGAAGCATGATCACTATAGCGGCACTGTTTTCAGCAGGATTATATCCTCAGTTAAAAGCACATTTACAGCTCGGCAAGGAGCATGGTGTGACAAAGACAGAGGCAGTGGAGATTGTGACTCAGCTGGCTTTCTACTGCGGTTGGCCTAAGGCCTGGAGTACCTTCCCGATGATACAGGAAGTGTACGGCGATGAGAAGAGAGAAGATCTTCCGGAAGGAGCACCTTCTAACCTGCCGTTCCCGGTAGGAAAGCCGAACGATGCATTTGCACAGTATTTTGTTGGTAAGAGCTATCTTGCACCTCTTACGATGGAGCAGGTGCCGACTTTTAACGTAACCTTTGAACCGGGATGCAGAAACAACTGGCATATCCATCACGCATCAAGCGGTGGAGGTCAGCTTCTGATCTGTGTGAGTGGCAGAGGCTGGTACCAGGAGTGGGGCAAGGAGGCAAGAGAACTTCATCCGGGTGATGTGGTAAACATTCCGGCAAATGTGAAGCACTGGCACGGTGCTGCTTCTGATTCGTGGTTCCAGCATGTTGCTCAGGAGATTCCGGGCGAGGATGCAAAGACTGAGTGGTGCGAAACTGTGAGTGATGAAGACTACAGAAAGTTAGATCAGGAGAGAGAAGGATGAAGAAGGACAGACTGATAGCATTTATGGATGCAGTGCTTGCGATCATAATGACGATTCTGGTACTTGAACTGGAAAAGCCGGAGTCTGCGACATTGGAAGCATTCTTTGCGTTACGGGCAAATTTCTTTGCATATTTCCTGTCTTTTTTCTGGCTGGGATCCTTGTGGATGGCTTTGAACGGACTCTGGGAGAAGGTGGAGAAGATATCTCTTCATGTAATCTGGCTGAGTCTGTTATTGCTTTTCACATCATCCTTCCTGCCGTATGCGACCGGGCTTGTGAGCACCAACTTTCACAGTAAGGTGATGCAGGGATTCTACGGTCTGGTTGTGATTATCACAACGGTTGTGAACTGGTTCCTGCATAAGGAGATCGATAAGCCCAATGCAGGTAACGAGGAACTGCTTGCGGCAACTGAAAGGTACCGAAAATCCTTAATACCGGATATTGTCATCAAATTGGTTGGCTTTGTGATCGCAATGGCAGTGTACCCTCCGATCATGTCATATAGCGTGCTGATCGCTGCAGCGTATATCATTGGGATCAGGCGGTATTTTGTGAAGGAGAAGAACGAGGGCAAATGATGACCTCGTATTCTATCTATCATGTTTGGTATTGACCTGCTGTTGATCGTGATCGCGGAAATTATCTTTTCCGACATACTGCTCAACATTTGCCATTTTTTGCTGAAGCGTTTTGGCTTCTTTCTCAGCTGATTTATAAGTTCTCTCAAGAGTAGCCTTGCGGGCCTGCATTGCTTCATAGTCCGCACGTATTTCGGCGGCATTGACGGATTTTGGGTCAAGCCCCATTTTGAGTAGCATTCGCTCAGCACCGTCATAGAGGATAAGCTGGGTTTCATGCATACGCAGATACCTATCTGGATCCTTGGATTTCTTATATTTTTCCTGAAATGATTTATTGTCTCTGTACTGTTCCGCATAAAGGAGCAGTTCGGAGACTTTTTTCATTTGATGCTCCAGTTCCACAAGCTCAGTGCGGGCGGATTTCGCCTCGGCGTTCTTGTCGTCAATCTGCTTCTGAAGCTCAGAAAGGTTATCTGCGGCGGCATAACTGGCGGCGGCAGTCTTGAGATTTTTAACAGAAGCCCAGTGCTGTAGTCCGGGACTTCCCTTGAATTTTTCCTCGGTGGAGTCTATGAGCGTTCTGCTCGCACCGGTGCGTGTGATGATATCTTTCTTTGGTATCTTTATGTGAGATCTGGTCTTGGGCTGTTCCTGTTCCCTATAGTCGGATTTTGCGCTTTCGACATTCAGACATTTTTCAGGACTTTCAATCCTGTCTTTGATCTCTTCCTTTGTATATCCTGCTCCAAAATTGCGAAAACTCCCACGAACAGGTCTCTCTTGACCTGGGGCGATGAACTTTATGTATTTTGCATGAGGATCTCCGATTTTCTCTCCAGAGACGGTATAGCCTTTTTCTCTGATCAGGCGCAGGAAGTCCTCATAGGATTTTGCAATTCTAACGCATTCGTCGATATCTTCCTGTAATCGCTTTTTCCATGAAGTGCCTTCCTGCTCAGCTTTCCATTCGACATATTTTTTACCTTTTCTGCCGCTTGGGAGGATGATGGAAAGGTTATGTTCTTTGCATAATTCGTCACTAAGTTCCCGGACATGTCGGTAGCTTTTCTTATTATCATAGTATTTTTTATGGTCGATAAAATCAGCGGCACAGAAAATAATATGGTTATGTGGGTGGCCTCTATCGGTATGAGTTGCAACGATATAGGAATATTTGCCTTCGAGCAATTTGTCTGCAAGCTCAATACCGATCCGATGTGCCTCCTCGTGAGAAACCTCTCCTTTTGCAAATGACTGGATCAGATGAAATGCGAGATTTTTATCTGACGGACTGGTCTGCCTGAGAGCAGAGTCAAAGTCAACTGAGGCTGTTTCAATCCCGCAACCGAAAGTATCCACGAGTAATTGCTCCTCGGTTTTATCAGGGTTACAAATATAAGCTACAGCTTTTTTAACGGTACTTTTGATAGCGTGGATTCGTGTGTATGCCATACCTTGTCCATCAGCTCCTTTATCTCTTTTACATCTTCTTCGTAAACGCTCCCTGTTTTCATAATCCGCTCTCTGATCATATTTATATTTCTGCCGATAGCAGAGAGCTGTCTGTTATATTCCCGAAGCCCGTCATAGTTGCAATCGTAAGTATAGCCGTACAGGATCAGGTGGCGGATATACTCCGAAATGTTTCTCATGTGGGCAGCCTTGATTCTATTATCCAGTACATATTTTTCATTTTCGCTGAGATACACCTGTATGGGAATCTTACGTTCACGTTCCTTGCTCATAATTAACACTTCCTTTCAAAATTGCCGTTTCCGGCGGATGGTTTTTTTATGCAGAAATGCGTCTGTTTCCGAAGAGGTAAAAAGATGCAGTTCTGCATTAACGGGGGTCAGGGGGCATAGCCACTTGCAAGCTCATTTGCTGTCATTTTGCCGCGAGGGAAAATGGACAGTAAATGTGAATGTGTCATGACACATTCAGTGCTTGGTATTCTTCTTGCAAATCGGTTCCGATTTGCGGGTTCAGACCGCCATAGGGCGGTTCGCTTTGAACCCATAACGCCGTATCCGGCGATTGTTTTTATGCTTTTGTACTGTGGGGATATAAAGAGAAAATAAAAAACTGCCACAGTACGGGCACACGGGTAGTGCCGGTATCTTTAGCAGTTTTGGTGTTTTATGATCCATATCATATCAGAGTGCGAAGTGACTGGCAATAGAAATCTTAAAAATATCAGAACAGCTTATCTGCAATCTCCCTCAAGGTGAGAGATGTCTGCTCGTATGTCACATCATCGGAGATCAGCGTTCTGGTGATACTGTCGTAGTCGCTCTTATAGAACTCTTTGTCCAGAAAATCATTTATGAGCGATTTTATATCTACATCGTCTTTTGCCGAGGGGCATATAGGAAGCTGGGAACGATGCTTGCGCACCTGCTGTATAAGCTCCTTGAAATCATTATTGACGGTTATGGTCGGATAGAGCATATGCAGGTCATACAGGTGCCTTGAATAACGCTTCGTTTTATCTTCCAGGTAATAATCGCAGAGGGCATAGATCTTATCAATAAATGTCCTGCTGACAGACTGCACTTTCATCGTAAACGGTTCAAGACCGTAATCGGCGATGATGTCCGGTGCTGAATCTTTTATCGCTTCGTAGATGATCGAGTCAACATCCTTTTCTTCGGTCGGGAAAGAATAGGAGACAAGAGCGGTTTCCAATTTAACGCCCGGAGTGATGCCTTCCACCGGATAGTCGGATACCGGCTGATAACCAAAGAGGTAATAATTATAATCCTTGTCGCTCTCGATTTTGTCCCAGTTATCAATCGGCATACCCAGCTCATCGCTGATCGGTTTTAAGATATTGTATTTCAGCTTTTTTCTCCGGGACTCGCCGATATGCTCAGCGAAGGTAATGTCAATATCTTCGGAAAACCTGTTGATAAGGTGGAAGCACTTCGATAATGAAGTTCCCCCTTTGAACACTATATCGGGATTGCTCTTTGCAAGCAACTTTAAGATCATGGTAACGTAATAATCCTTTTCGATGATGGATTCTGCGATACCGGTCTGAGCGTTGGCTTCTGTTATGACCTCTGTGAAGAGATCCTTATCATTATGCAAGTACATGGTCTAACCTCATTTCATAATAATACCGGAAAGTCGAATCCGGATACCGTCTTATATATCGGTCAACATCGTCTCTTGTGATATGGTTCGCAAGAGAATATTTTTTTATCTTTTCCCTCGCTTCATCATAATCGCTGTCAAGGTAGGAGTCCAGATTTTTTAATAATTCCAAAAGCTGAAGAACCTTTACATTCTCTTCGGAAATCGGGACGTTGGTCTTTCTGACGATAAAGGACTGCTTACCTATCAGCACTTCCCTCACGATAGCGGCGATATTGTTGCTGACGATTTCTTTCTTCATCGGAACCTGCAAGGAAAGCCCGATGATGTTGGCGAAGGTGCTGCCGGAATAATAGCCGTCTGTTTTACCGCCGCGGGAGATGTATTTGTATCTGGCTACCGTTTCGGGAGTCGGACCGGCGGACGAACTGAAGCGGGTCTTCTTCGGGATATAATATATCCCTTTCTCATAACGCACAATCTTACCTGCATCCGCAAGTGTCTTGATCTGCTGGCGGAAGTTGTCTCTTCGCATTCCCTCTATATGGATATCGTCGAGGAAGATCGGTTCCCCGTCCTCATAATGTTCTTTCAAATATTCAAAAAGCATAGTCTGCTCCTTATAAAATCACGCTACATAATATATAATATGATACATAGTGAATTATAAGACATAAAAAATCACAAGTCAACCCCTCTTGACTGGTTTTTTATGGCTTTTTTGCGGCAGTTTTTGAGGAGGTGATGCCTATCGGAAGAAAAAAATAATATTTTTTTCATTTTATCCGTGATGTTTGGGCATACCAAAACACATTAAAGGGGGTGTAAGGATGTTTTGAAGGTTCCTTTCAAAAAGGAGGAACTTTTGAATGGATGAATCTGAAAAGCGAAAGGTGGAGGAAGACTTCTGGTTATTTATGAGAGGCTCCATCTGGTACTGCGCAAGGAACGCAACGAGAAGTGCTACTGCAGCAGAAAAAAGGAACAGCGGCATTTCTCTTGAGGCACTCACTGAAAGGAGGCTAAGAGAATATATCGCAGTAGAAGACGATCACGAACTGGGGGAAGAAATTGAGATGATTATCAGGAATATCCACTTCGCAATTAAGAGCGATGGCTTTGATGATGTTTTTGACAATCTGACGGAAAGGGAAAAACAGGCACTCATTTTATTTGTAGGTTTTGGCTATGATTTTGGTTCGATAGGAAAACTCCTGGGGATCACTCCTGAACGGGCAAGAGACTACAAATATAACGGGTTGAAGAAAGCGAGGGCAAAGAAGAATGGAAGAGGAAAAAATCATAATTGATTACGACATGATTATTGCAGCCAAGAGCGGAAGTATGCAGGCTCTCGGATACATACTCGACCGTCACAGCGACTATATTAACAGAGTGGTATACCACGTGGCACCTTGGCTTAACAAGCAGTGTCGTGAAGAATGCAGCCAGGAAATTATGATGGAGCTTATGAGGCTCATCAGAGAGAAAAACAGAGCATAACAATAAAACGGAACTTTCTGGCATTCTTACACCTTTTATTTGTCATTCTCATAAAGTCCATAAGAGTTAAGTGTTTTAGCAGGCATGGTGTCTCTTATAGGCTTTTCGGGCTGACAAGTCCGATGTAAGAATTGCCACCACTACGGTGGGATTGAACTTTGAAAACTGAATATTGTTGTACTTTGCAGAACAACCGGAGCGTTAAGCCAAACAGTAAGTACGCCATGATGCAGCTCTTATATTTTAGGAAGAAAAGCGGTTTCTATATGAGCTGTGGAGCGTCGTATATGTTGCTGAGAATGGGATTGGGGATCCTATGGCGATGATGCGTTCCTTAGTTAAAGTTACTTCCCAAAAGACAGGGGCCGGAGAGGCTGGTGGAATTCCAATGTGATCATACCCAGGATCACTGCAAAGTATTTTTTAAAAGAAAAAAGGTTTGTCAGTCAATAAAAGCGTACTTGCGCATAGAAAAAGATTTGAGGGGATAAGTGCGCCTTTATTGGCTGATTAGCCATGTTAAATCATAGCGAGAGGAGCAATAAGCCTATGGCAAAACGAAATGAAGTCGATGAACTCGTTAAGTGCGAGTTCCATGACACGGTATTCTATGTATCTAATGAGGTTCTTGCTGAGGTTCTTCTGAAGATGCCTTTTAAAGGTAGAAATTATTACCGGTATCCGGAAGCGGCAGAATTGTATGGAATCAGTGAGGGTAAGATGAAATTATTATCCAAGGAAGCAGATGCCACAAGAAAACCTGACGGCGTGGCACTTGTTAATATCCATGTGATGGATCAGTTTATCGAAGACTGCCATTAATTCATGAGGCTGCAGGAAGGAGATTTATGTTGACGTGGACAAGTAGGGACAATATAATCAGCATGACCGTAACAAGTATTGGTTTTGCAGAATCTCTTTCCTAACCGGCCAAAGAAAAGGAGGATGAAATAATGGCGGGTAATGGAATTGACGAAATGGTCAGATGCGAATTCAATAATCAGGTGTTTTATATCTCGAATGAGGTTTTATCGGAGGTGCTTCTTAGAATGCATTTCCGGGGCAGGCATTTATTCAGATATAAGGAGGCTGCCGGTCTGTACGGTATCAGCGAAGGAAAGATGAAGATATTAGCAAAGAAAGCTGAGGCTGTGAGAAAGATAGATGGCGTAGCACTTGTAGATATTCGTGTCATGGATCAGTATATCGACGATATGGTATAAGAGATTTTGCGTGGCAAAAAGTCCTTGACATTGTGACGGACAAAAACTATAAT
>CAZLPA010000009.1:0-23875 GCA_964561295.1 uncultured Candidatus Saccharibacteria bacterium
CATTGCCAAAAGAACCGGAATCTGAACTGCTGGATCTTGTCATGGATCTACCAAAGAATTACCGGATCAGCATCTATCTTCATTACTATGAAGGTTTTTTAATAGATGAAGCTTTCTATATCGTCAACATTTGAAACATCCGTTACGTCTGTGATCGTACCATCCTCTACCTCTACCTGATAGACGAAATACCCGTCCCAATCCGCATAGTCCTCATCCTGCCAGTGCAGAACCGCATAGGCTGTTCCGAAACTGTCGGATGCGGAGATTGTAAAATGCACTCCGTTCCGGTTTGACTCATCCTTAAGGTCTACATCCCTGCTGTGGAACATATCATATTCCCAGGTATATCCCCCGGGCTCAGGAATATCCAGATACAACAGTCCCCGTGAGACCTCATAGCTGACAATTCACGGTCCCGCTCATATCAATATTAACGTTATCGACATGCTCAAAGGTGGCATGCTACACCTGATATTGATTGATCGCCTTCTCTACAATAAAGGAACTGCCGCAAAACGGACAGTCGGCATTCTCCTTTGACGGATCCACCGTAAGCGCCCCGCCGCACTGCGTACACAGAGCCGGCACCATCTTTATTTCCGCGCTGTCACTCATTTTATACTCCTGTTTCTCCGGCTTTAGATTCGCGGCTCCACTTGTGATCCCACAGCTTTATTATCTCAGCTCTTTCAGACTTCCTGAGAAGATAAAAGCCATACACGCAAAGACAGGCCTCGAAGACCGCGATACAGACAGCCGTCCAGTTCGGAATATCCTTCACGCCGTTTTCCTCAACACCCTTTATTGCCATGAAGGATAAAAGATCATGGGCAAAATGCATCAGGCAGAGTACCCATACATTTCCTTTGCGAAGATATACGGCGGAAAAAAAGACCCCGAAAAACAGCGTCAGCATCACCTGATACAGGATATTCGTCACTTGGTCTCCGTTTACCAGGTTTGTCAGATGAGTGAGCCCGAAAAGGACACCTGAGACAACCGCCATCAACGGGATTCGCTTTTCAGCCATCATCTTCTTAGCCATGAATGAAATCGCGATCTCCCTGAAGCACACCTCTTCCACCAGACCTGCCATATGAGCCATCGCGACAGTATCAAGTCCCACTGCCCTGAACGGAATTCCTCCGGCAAGGTATCCAAACATTCCAAACAGGAGCGCCCAATAGATCAATATTGGCGATATCAGCACAAATGAATCCCTGATATCACCCTTTTCCGGCATGAATCGATACTCCTGCGAAAACCATCTGTACTATATGAGCAATACCAACGCCGAGCCTATACACCCTCCTATGGAAGTTCCTGCGGTTCTGTCTATCCCAAGAAATGATAACGCGAACATAATTGGTATTCCAATCAGGAATTCCGAAACCAGAAAGCCTCCAAATGTAAATATAAGCAGGCTCAACACAGGGTGTATGTCAGAAAACATATGTTTATTCTTCATTTACAGATTCTCCTACTTAATTTTGACACACCGCGTCAACTTCATCCTCAGTCAGTTCCCTGACCTCATAAGCGTCCTCATCGTCCATGATGTAAGGAATTGTAAGTCCCTAGACAATGGTCGTCATTTTTGTTTCAACAGTCCTTTCCTATATCAAATCCCGGGATTAGGATCCCCTGCAGGTCTCTTTGATCCTGACTCCGAATTCCGCCATGGTCTCATCCCGGTCCCGACGCATCTGCAGGATCTCCGGTTCAAAGGGAACATTATTCTCCCTCGCATCTTCCATGATCGTCTCCTCTGCCATCTTCAATGCGGATTTTCTCAGAAAGCCCGTTATCAGCACGAATTTTCCTTCTCCCATACAGATGTTGAAACTGCCCGGGATCCTGATATTCCCGAGGATCCGGGACAGATCATCCGCATGGCCGGCGGCGGACATAAACAGCGCACTGCCGTCCTTATAATCCTTTTTGTCCCAGTAACGACAGATACGGTCAAGATAGGCCGGGTTGTACAGACCTGTCTTATGATCGATATACTTATCACGGCGTTTTATCGCCGCATAGGTGAGTATAATGCCAAAGCCCGCAAAGGATGCATCATAAAACCTGAAGAGCGCCCCGAACACAAAGGGGATGATAAAAGCTCCGAGGTGGAGAAAAACAGGCTCTCTGCTCTGTTTCGAATGACTTCTCACAACATAGACCGCAGTCAGGATATATCCTGCTTCCAGCATCAGTTTCAGGACGTGAAGAACATCCTGTCCCAACGCGGCCCATGCGATGATCTGATCTCCGCCGTAGGAACTGAGACTGTATAACATGGTATGGAACATATCCAGTATCGCGATGACCACAATGGGAATGACAGCCTTGCGGTAATGTCTTTTTAAGTGATCGGAGCTGCCGTAAATACAGTAATCCACACATACAAGCCACTGCAGTATGATCAGGAGATACAATACTTCGTTGATCGTCCACGCTGCAAAGAAGGCATAATCCGCCCATCTGTCCTCAACATAGGACAAGGGTACCAGTGATATCTGGAGGAGGTTTTCGCAGAAAACCATTACGCATTCCCAGAATATCAGCCGATCCAAAGGCCTTTGGCGCTTTCGCACCGGTTCGTTTTTCAGGATCAGGATCACAACCCCGATGGCTGCAAGGATCTCGCAGATAAAGGAACTCCAATATACGATCTCGTCAAAGACATCATTTCCTGTCTGCTGATACAGCAGGGAATCCACGAGATATTGCAGGAAGGTTGTCATTACCGTATTACCCATTCGTCATCTCCACTTTCATTAAAGATTCCGATCATTTTTTCAGTCCGTTGAAGATCTTAAGGGCAGTATCCTTAATATCTCTGACAGATTATCCATAGGTCTTCTCCCCTCGTATCACTACGTCTCCCTTTTTGCCCGGGAAGAGTTTTTTGACCAATGCCTCCGTTGCCGCGGAATGGCGTCTTAAGATGATCACATCATCTTTCGATCTGGTGCTTAAGGCAGCACGGATCGAGTATCGCATAAGGTTCATCAGATTGATATTCGCATCGGGTTGCATGGCAAAGAGAAGTTCGATCCTGTACACGCCCTCCGAGACCCCACGTACCAGCAGTAGCCCGTTTATCGCACCGTCAGTGATCACGCATGAAGAAAGCTCTGTATCAAACCAGCTCATGGGAAGAAACGGAAGATCGTCCAGCAGTCCGTATTTTCCGTGAAGGACACTTGTCATCACGCCGGTTTTGAACTGCCTTTCACTAACTTCCGACAATGGTTTTATGTATTCCGGCGGTTTTTTCTTTGCAAAGTTCAGCTTGCTCAGATCACCAACGGTAATATATATATCCCTGCTCTCGGTCTTTTTGAGTTTGAACCCGCTTTCCTCAAGGGATTCAGTCTGAAAGGCATCAAGCCCTGCAAATTCAAAAAAAGACCTTTGAGCTCCGGACGCAACAACTTTCTCATCGAAGGCTCTTAGGATCTCATCGCATCCGTCCGAATCGGACGCGGTGAGATCCCGAATCTCCGATGTTGTGTCAGCATCATGGACTTCGGCATTCTTAAGTTCCCAGAAAATGGATGCTCTCAGCCCATCACCGCTACTGTTCTCGATTACGAGGCCATCGTGGTATTCTCTTCCGATATCGGTCATAACCTTATCATTCAGAAAATCCTCATAATCTTCGGCATTATCGTCCGTAAGCTCAATGATCTTCATTCATTCATCCTTTTAAGATAAACTGCCCGTACCGGTCAGATATGCGCCGGCTTCGTCATCTCCGTAAAGTTCATCCTGCTGATCGATCAGAAAATCGGATAACGACATATCCTTATACTCGCCCATACCCCCAGCAGGGAAGAACTTACGATAAGTATAAAGGATATCATTAATATCCGCATCCTCTTTAAGCATGGATGTCAGTATCTCCTGTGAATCATCGTTTACTGTAGGTATCAGGATCACAGTATCGGATGAATACTTCTCATTCAGACGCTTCATGACACATCTGAGCAGTCTGAGCAGTGTCGTGTTCTCATCGTCATGGACATAGAGGCTTGATAGGACTAAAGTGTTGTCATCCTCCTTTTCCACGACGGCATAAGCAACCGGCGTGTCGCCCTTGAGCACTGCGATACTCGCCTCTGTTTCGATCTTATTCGATGTAAATCCGCCTTCCGGTCTGGGTACAAACCCGTCGTCCGACAGATTATCAAGCAAAGCCAGCTGTTGTTCTGACAGATCCGCAAAAGTCGGATAATCTACATTCAGATTGCCCTTATTAAGCTTTGTCTCCATAAGTTCTCCGATAGTCACCCCAAAAAGATGCGACTCGGCGTCACTGTACTCCTCAAAGCCCTGATCCTCGAGGAAGGACATGAGTTCCTTATCCTCTTCCGACCTGGCGATAAATGTGATACTGACATTGGCATCATACTCCCCGATCATTTCAGCAAGTGTATCAAGAAGCAGTTCCCCTACACCCTGCCTGCGGTATTCCGGCAGAACATAAAGTGAGAGTATCTCATATTCACCTGTATCGGTAAATCTCCCTATCAGAGCACCTGCGTGACAATCATCTGTCTTCACGCAGAACCCATGAGCCGCTCCGCTTCTTACAGCTTCGGCAGATATCGGATCTGCCAGATGTTCGAAGCTGTCTATATTTGAACTGTCAAGTGCATATACATTCATGGCGCATCTCCTTTACTTTTTCTTCTTAACCGTCTTATCGAAGCCCATATATTCACGGATTTCCTGCTCTAATGCGATATGAGCATCACCGACCTTATCGGCCTCATCATAGGCTGCCTCTCTGATCTCGCGCGAAGTAAGTTCTCCGTCTGACTCTGTCCTGATCTTGTCCTCCTCGATCTCACCGTCCGGTGACACACCGTAGGATTTTAATGTCAGATAGATCAGTTGTACATAATCATGCAGCAGACGGACCGGATTCTCTTTCTTTTGATCCATATCTTTCATTACTTCCGTGATGAACTTGTGACATTCCGTCATATCGTTAACCCGCTTCTCCATCTCATTCTTCATACGGATCTGGTCTTCACTCTCCGCTTTTCTCTTCTTGAGAGAACTCCGAAGTTCTTCCGTATGCTGTGAGAACCTGGTCATCATATTGAACTTATTGGCCTTGTCGACAAATCTTGTCCTGTCGACTTCAAGCAGTCCGAGGTAGAGATCGAGCTTTTTCAGGTTACGGAGCTTAACAGCCATATCACCCTTTTTGAATTCCTTTATGATCTCGGGCTCGGTAAACTCCTTACCGCCGTTTGTCTTGGATTTCTTGACCATTTTTTTGAAGTCTTCATATATGCTCTTGATATCCTTGTATACCTCTACCTGGAAATCCACATACTGACCGACAAACTCCTGCCTGGTTCCGTCTTCATAGGTTACGACAGTCTTCAGATCACCCTTCTCGTCGTGGCAGTCATTATAACGGTCATAGATCCTATGGTTTTCTCTCTGATAATTCTCAATTCTGGTCTCATATCTGCTGAGCTTAACCTGTGCCTGTCCGAGGATCTTGATATTTTCGCCGATCTCGGCTACGACTGCGTCGAGTTTTTCTTTATTACCCTCTATCTTATATGCCTTTTCCTGTTCGGTAAGTGATATCAGTTTGGCTTTGGTCTCGCCTATTGTCCTGAGAAGCTCGGTACGTCTGGCGGACATTCTGGCAAGCTCGGGGCTCTGCATCAGGAGGTTGACATCATTGATCTTTCCGGCAAATTCCTTATGCTGCACCATTTTAAATACGGATTGAGAGGTGTTTACCTTGATCGCAGCCAGTGTCTGGTTCAGTTCCTCGGCTTCCGAAACCTTTTCGGCAAGTACTTCTCTGTCAAGTTCAGCCCTCACCCTGTTACCCAGGCGCTTGAACTGATTTTGTCTGTCCTTAAGCACCTCATTTATCTTTCTTCTGTTCGCCGCTTTATCCGGTCCCTTATCCTCTGTTTCCTTCTTTTTCTTCTTGTCTTTACTGCGAAGACCAAAAGGATCATCAATCTGCTTGCCGAACATCTCCTCAGCGGACAGCCCCAGATCAAAATGGCCCTCTTCGTCCACAAAATTGACCTTGGCATAGGCCTGGATCAGCTCAAAGAACATAGCATATAAACTTCTGGTCTTCGGCCCGAAGGCATTGCGTACCTGGATCACGGTCTTTTGATTCATATAACAATCCTTTAATATCTCAGGATCGTTCAGATTGGACTTCTCGTGATCATACAGTTCCTTTAATGCGGCAAACTCTCTGGTCTTCTCATAAAGATAAGCGAAATTGGCCTTGATATACTTCGGATCGGTCATCTCGGATGTTATCTTGAAGTTGACCGCTTCTTTGAACCGTTCCATCACCGCCTGGACCCATTGACGCTTGTACATGCTGTTATGGTAGGAGTTATCCTTCATACCGTCGGATACTATATCCTTATTGACAAAGATACCGACGAAATGGGCATTTTCCTCCCATGCCACTTTGGCTCTTGCGGTGGCCGGCTGGCCGATACCGTTGACCTCAACATCTTTTAAGAGATATTTAAATTTCTGAGAATAGCCCTCTTTCTTTAATCTCTCATCCAGCCTCTTTCTGTTATCCGTGTTCAGAGCCTGGAAGCTCTGTATCTCTTTTCTGCTTATTACGGAAGAGATATCCGCGGTATGAGCGATATCCTCCACAAAGCCGCTCATATTCAGTCCGGTCGCATTCTTAAAGGACTCTTCGACAGCCTTGCCCGTATTATACTTGGCGTGCTCGGCATAGAAGTCTTCAAAGCTCTGGGGCCATCCTGCCAAAAGCTGTCTGGCGGCTGCCTTCATCCATTTATTTCCTTCATCGTCCGAAGACTGTTTCCTGCTGTAATATCCGTCCTTTTCGATCTTCTTAACGATCTTCTCCCAGTCTTTGATCTTGGACAGAGACAGTTTTTCGCCGGATTCATACATCATCCTGAACAGTCTGGGCTTATACCCTTCCGTCAGAACCTGATCAGCGTTTTCAACCTTTTTCTTCAGCTCATTCAATGCATCGCTGCGCGCTGTACTGAAGGCATACATCCTGGCATCAAGTTGTGCTTCCTCCTCCTCGGTCAGATCATCTGAGCCCTTCATTTCACCGGATCTGGTCAGATAACCCACTCCGATAAATCCGTAGCCGCGGAGGAAATTATTAACGGCTGTAAACAGAGGCTTCAGGACCTCAAGCCTTGCATTGATCTCATTTAACAGTTCCTTATTATCTTCCCTGTTGAGGTAGGCTTTCATCTTTAACAGAGATTGATCGGAACCCCACTGAGCATCCGCAGTCATGATCGTATCTATCCTCTGGATCGATTCGGCATATGTGATCAGTGTTACCATTTCATCATCGTCCTGCTGGGCCCCATCCCCAATGTTACGGTTGCACAGATCTGTGAGCGCCGGACCCACAGGTATCTCACGGAGGCCGAACAGTAGATCATCCGCCTCTTTTTCCAGATTCTTATCCTGATCAAAATATGTCTTATCCTTTGTGGATTTCTCTGCCATTATTTTGATGTATGACTTGTTAAATTTCTTGCATTTATCGCTCGCAAAGAGTTTACGCATCCTGATATAGTTCGCGTCCGCTGCGTAAAACTCCTCCTGAATGGCATGCTCAAGCTCAAGCTCCTCCATGCGTTCGTTCAGACTGTGATAATATGCTTCCTCGGTGATCTCCTCATACTCATTCATTGCAGAGACCTGGTCGATCCTGACCTGTACGATACTGATAAGTTTCAGGCAGTTGTTGTATTCGGCCTTACGTTTCCTGTATGTGGGAGACTGATCCTCGTCATTGTAATTGACTATGATCTTTCCGTTTGCTTCACCGTACTCCTTGGGCTTTCTGTAGGCTTCATTCATCCTGGCTTCCAGAGTCTTGGACATGGTCGTCAGATTATCCTTTAACAGTTTCAGGCGGTCCTTGCTCATCTCCTCAAGAGAGTCCGTATCCAGATATGCATAATCGGCATTCATCTGTCTGTCAACGGCCAAATTATAGTTAGTACTCCATTTGTTTAACAGTTTGATCTTGACCTCGATATCGGCCATAAAACGTTCGAGACTGGTTTCCTTGGGAAGTGCTCCTTCTTTTTTCAGAGCGGCAAGCTGTGCGGCCATTGCCTTTTTGTCCTTATAGAATTTCGGTGAAAATACTCCTGCTCTTGAATTGGCAAAGTGCATAAGAGCTATATTATCACCTGCCACTTCCTTCTGCTCAGGTGTTGCCATCGGAACATCACCTTTGAAGTTCAGCTTTGCGAATTCAACAGGTTCCATCATCAGAAGCTTTGCAAAAGCCTTGTTGGGATCTTTGAGTTTTTTGCTTACTACAGGAATAGATTCCTTAGTGTCATTTGCGAGCATTGCGCGTCTTCTGACCTGATATATCCTGGCGGCTCTCTCTTTGGGACCGCGTACCTTTCTAGTCACATCCTTGGGAAGATTCTCTGCGTTGTCACCCATCCTGATATCGCGCTCGGTATAAGCAATAGCCTCATCCAGGATAGTGTCATAGCTGTTGACCTTATCCACGTCAAACATATAACCCAGGTTTTCTTTATTCAGGAATCTCTTTATCACATCATAATCTTTATCATCTCCGATGCGTGTCTGAGGATCGCTTAAGAAGAATTTGAGAGCTTTGGAGCAAAGTTCTATCTGGGTCTTGGTATATTCGGTTTTCCTTCCGATCTCATCATATTCGTACTCTGCCCGTTTCAGGCGTTCCTCGGCGAGGATGTCATTGGCAAACCCGGCATAGGCATTCTTTGAGGCAAACTTATATACCGCCAGGTTATCCTTCCTGATAGTGTCAAGTTCCTTTTGTCTGGCTGCCCTTACTGATTTCTTGACACTCTTATCCGCTATTCCTCTCTCAAGTTCGCGGATACGGGGGATATTAAGTTGCTTGCTTATGGCATTCCTGCGGGCAATGAGCTCTGCCTGCAGACGGCATGTGGCATAGAGCTTGCCATAGAGAACATCTATTTCCGGGCCGTAGAACATATACATGGAGGTGCCCTGAGTGGAGTGCATTTTTTCCTGAATGAACTTTAAGTCCATCATGACCAGATCTTCCTTTGTTGTGGCGGCCATGCTTGCATAAGGAATAATGGGAAGTTTATCCTTCTCATTCTTCTCCGCATCGTTATATCTCTTCATGCTCTTCTCGGCACTCTCTCTCATCGCGTCGAGATCCTTTTTGATGGTCAGATTGACATCCTTGGTCAGCGGGCGCTTCTGCTCGTATCTGACCTTTCTGACTCTGTTCTTAAGGAGCTGCAGAGTGATCCCCTCATTTTGCATATCCACTTCTCTACGGTATCTCTTATCATACTCAGCCTTCTCTTCTTCATTCATTTTGGTTACGTCCTGAACGACGAAGGGACTTCCGAATGCCTGATATCTTGCGTTTTTCTCAGTATCATCCAACCCTCTTGTGATCGTTTCTTCGACAGTCTGCTTTTCGAACAGATCAAGATCGTCCTCATCATCCGTCAGAGACAGGAACTTGGGACTCTGTTCGTCAACTCTGAAGTAATTCTTACGCCTACTAAACTCGGCATCCGGCTTAAGACAATGAGACCGGTAATGTGCCTCCATAAAGTTGGCTACGGGAGCCGCCATATCGATAATGTGGGTCTTTACCAGATGAGTAAATGCAGGATCAACGGCATCATTCACTCCGACGCCCAATGCTCCCTTCTTTTTTTCTGTCTTATCCCTTCCCATAAAGAACCACTGATTCTCGATAAAGAGCTGCTGAAAAGCGTTTAATCTCGAATAATACTCATGCAGTTCGATGATATGCTCGGCTACGTACCGATCCGTCATCTTTTTGGGATCGAACTTTTCGCCGTATTCGATCATTTCCTGAGTGATCCGCTGAAGTACTACGGCCTTCTTGTCACGGTTCTGTTTCAGGATCTTCTTATCGGTTATCACATTGGCATCGGTTTCCGTCATCAGGCCTTCGAGCAGCTGTTTGTTGTACTCTTCGGGAGTCAATTCATTGTCCTTGATCTTTATGCGTTTGCCGTCCAGGTTATAATACCGTCCAAACCATCCCTTTTTATATTGTTTGGTAAAGGGAAGATAAGAGAATGTATATCTTCCATGCAGATTCTTCTGTGATTTCTCTTTAAGCTTGGGATCGGTAATGCACTCCAGACGCTTGGCTTCGAGCTTGCGGAAGTTGGAGCCGGCCTTTTTATCCGCCATTTGGATAACTGTATCGGTATATTTGATCAGCCTGTGGAGCTCCAGCGCGGTCGTTTCATCGGCTTCGGGATTCTGCTCCTTTATAACACCGAGGAGTGCTCTGTCATAACCGGCGCGCTTGCCCTTTAAGCTTGCCACGAACCTGTTTGAAACCTTCTGCCCGAACGATGTTGCAGCGTCCTTGAGTTTATCGGCCAGGCTTCGATCTTTTTGTGTGGGCTCAGCCTTACCGAACTTACGGATATTTTCATATACCTGAAGATTGGCTGCTGCCACATCAAGTTTAACATCCGTCAGGATATAATCATGAGCGTAGTCCTGCTGCTCATCCTGCGCCTTCTGCTCCAGTTCGCCGGTGAATACCTTCTGATCCACAAAATTCTGCATATCCTGCATATTTTTAGTGATCACGTCATTCATACCCATATACCGGGCATTAAACTGCTGTGAAGTCTCATTTGCGGCATTGATCTGATGTTTTTTCTTGTCGTCTAATTTGTTTTTAAATAATCCATCCATAGCTTTCTAAATCCTCATAAAGTTTTTTCTATATCTTAACCTGCATTGTATAAATAATCATCCTTCAGCCAGGACAATAAGTTCATCTACCGAACGGTCTACGATGCTCAAAGCGCATCCCACCGCTATATTCATCTCCTTGTAGACGTCCGCTTCTTCCGAATCGGACGAAACGGGAACGCCCAGTTTATACAGCAATCGTCCGTTTTCCTCATCCACATAAAAATACCCGGCAGGTGATGCGTTGTTCTGCTTTACGCATTCGGCGCTCAAAGCCGGCATATCCGCATTATCGAGTGTATCCGATATGAGCAGCACGCATTCAAAATAGCTGACTGAAGCATCATCATCCGCATCCGGCAGGAAAAAAATTTCTGCAAAGATATCATTGGAATTGATTCCCAGAGTATCAAACATTACAGTGACCTCTCCCGAGGGGATACCGCTTTCTTCTTCGGGAATATATTCAGCAGCCGTATAATCTTCCGTAAGGTCATCCTTAAGCTGTTCCAAAAGCCTTGCCCTTATCTGTAATACATTGTCCTTACTCATTTCTGATCTCCTTCCTTATCACTTACCCATAAGTTTTTTTGCTATCTGATCAACAGAAGGCTTACCCGGATTCTTAGTGGTCCGTGCTTTATATGTAAGCCCGAATGATTTCAGTAATTCTTTGTAGTAGGATGTGTCTTCACCCTGAGATTCAAACAGTTTGTTATGTATAAACCGCGCATATTTCCTGGCAACCATAATGATCATGGCTGTATAGGAGTTAAAGTTGTACTTCTTCGCGATTCTCTTTTGCAGGGACTTTTTGACCTTTTCTATATCATTGAACTCAAGCAGTTCTCTCTCCTCGTGGAACTGTCCGATCTGATCGCGGTATAAACTTCGACCGGTGATGGTATTCTCAACTTTCTTCCAACCCTGCCTCTCGGCCAATATGATCGGAAGCATTTTTTCGAACTCCACGAAACCGTCGATCAGTCCAAGCTCAGCATCTCCGATCTTGGAGTCACCCCAAGCGGAAATAGCAATCTGGGATACGGTTGCCACTACGGCAAGCGGAGGTATCATGACAGATGCCACTCCCAAAACGCCGGATACCACCTTGGCTGTACCTCTTATCGCCTTGCCCTGTCTGATCTTGTCGTTTAGTTTCTGAAGCTGTGTATCGAATTTCTTTTCTCTCTCATTCTCATCTGCCTGCCCGGACTCATACTTCCGTTTGAGATACGCGCGGGCGCTGGAAGCATGAATCGCTCTGTTGGCGCTTACAGCCAGTTGTGCCAGACCTGCCACCGCGGTCACTCCGGAGGTGACAACTGTGACTGTGTTGGCAAGTCCGGCAGCATTTTTTTCCATGACCTCTTTGGATACATTCTCCACTATATTCATGACATTATCAACATTTTCCCATCCGGTCCCCAACGCGGTGGCAGTTGAAGAAGCCACATCACCCAGTTTGGACAATATCTCTGATCCGGAAATGTCCGGCCACTGCATAAACAGATCTGTGGCAGTATTCACCAAAGAGAACACACTGTCAGCCAGAACAAAGCTTCCGCCTGCGGCAGCACCGACTACCCCAAGGCTTTCAACGCTCTTGAGCAGCCCGGCTATATTGAGACCTATGGTCTTCTCGAGTCCACCGGCCCCCTCTGTCCACGCGTCTTCTGCCATTGACCCGATATTGGCTTTTTCTTCCATCTCAGCTGTGATCATTTCATTAAAGCTGTCTTTGAGCGCGGTTACAGCGGCCTCGATCTCATTCTTTCTGCTTTGGATCACATTCTTATCGCCATGACATTCTGCCATTATACGCTTATACTCATCTATAGCCGTGCGAGTCTTCACGGCTCTCAGTTTTCTCGCGGTTCCGGCTTCTGCCTTTATATCTGCTCTGTCAAGATCCTTGGGTTCATAGAGTTCCCTGATCAGGCTGCGGTTACCGTCACAGATATCCATAGCCTGTCTGATCTTGTCCCACTAGATCGTATCATTTAACAGACGTGACATAAATTTGAATCTGGACTTGACCATCTGATCCTTAAATGCCCGGACATCCGGATAGTACCTGTTCTGTGATTCCGGTATATCGTCAGCCGTAGGCTTTACTCTCGCCCTGGTCTCTATCAGGTAGTATATGTAGAGTCTTTCGCGTTTAGTCTTCCTGAGGAGCTTCGATATCATCTCACTCTGATCGTCTCCGGTTATATTACGTAGAATCCATTGATCGACCTCGAGAAGAGACTGATTCTGTTTGTCGTCCAAGTTCTTATCCACAGACATATCGATAGGTGCTGCCTCTTTGATGCCATCCACACGGCTTAACTCCCTATCAATGGTTTCATCTACCTCGCTTTTCTGGATCTGATCCGCTCTGCCTCTCTTACGTGCCCATTCTATAAAGGTGAGCTCATGCATGACTCTGGTATACTCATCCACTGCTCTCTCGGCAAATTCATTCTCATCTTTCTTACCGTATTTAGCAAAAAGTTCCTTATTGGATACCCACAGTTGCAGGGGTTCGCGATAGTCATCGAAGAGAGTCTTATAGCGCATAAGACGCTCCTCGGGCGTATCAAGAGTATTCTTGGAAAGAACGACTCTCCAGCCCCGCCATGCTCTGTGAAGCTGCTTCAACTGTTTCGTGGCTTCGTTTACCTTTTTCTTGGCTTCACTTACCTTTTTCTTGTCCCCTTTGTCTGCCGCTATCTTCAAATGATCCAAAGGTACAACCGCTTCTCCTGTGCCTTCATCCGCAATGCACTTGTCGATAAGCAGTCTGGTATTGATTATCAGAGTTCCCGCACAGCTTTTTCTGTCCTTGGCTTTTTTGCCGTATTCTGCTCCGTTAACATGCCTGAACGCATGAGCTGCCGCAGACAGCCGCAAGAGAGAATTAACCTGTTCTTCGAGTGAAATGGTTTTGGCATCTCCTTTTTTTACCCGGTTTCTCAGCAGATAGTATTCCCTTGAAGCATTCTTGAGTTCTGCCGTCACAGTATCGAAATGCCCGTAGGTATTGGGCTTGATCTTATAATCCCCGATATCCTTTGCCATGGTAAAGAGAGCGTCTTCAAAGTCCTTCTGCATCTCTTCGGGAACGTCCTTGATCAGTCGCTTTGCTTTCTTGTATTCAGCATTTTCGGGTGCATTGGTACGGGCAGCCTCCTCTTTAGCCCGGGTCTGCTCCTCTTCGGTCAGTTTTTTGAGAGATTTCGTTATTTTGAAATCGGCATTCAGGGTCTTTTTGAACTCTTTCTTTCTGTCATCAAGCAACCTGTCTATCTTTTCCTTGCTCCTGACGTTGTTATTACCTTTATAATGGAAATCCCGTTTGATAGTAAGCGTCTCGGGATCTATTCCCTGGCGCTCCAGAGAAAGTTTAAGTCCTTCCCGGAGCAGCACAGCTTCTTCAAGTTTGTTTTCAACCAGGGATCTAATATCATCAGACAGAGAATCCTTAAACCAGGTATTCTCATTATAGAGTCTGGTAAAAACCCTGAACCGCTCCAATTTCTCATGAAACTCACCCGCATTATCGGCAAGCCAGTGTTCATTGAGCATACCCCAGGCCATATCCTCTGTGAGGATCATCGTCATCATCTCCTCCAGATAAGGACGCATACGTTCCTGTTCTCCGGATTCGAATGCCTTGAGCAACTCCACATTACTCCTGAATGCGTTTTCATCATCCTTCATGAAAACAGTCAGTTCCTTATCCGGTCTCGTAAGCTCGGCATCCGGTCTGGCGGTTGCATGTTTCCAGTAATATTCACGCATTCTGTGCTGTTCGGTAGCGCCGTTAACATAGCGCATCCCATACAGGCCGATATGATCGTTACCAGTCTGTTTTCTGAGTATGTCCAGTTCCTTTTCATCACGCTCACGCTGTATTCTTCCGGTTTTACCCTTGCTTATGGGGGTAAATTCCTTGTTCAGATCCTCATCGGACTGCAGATGACGTCTGAAGATCATCGGATAATTCTCAGAAGAGATCCGGTATATCTGGTCGTTAAACTGCTGCATATGCTTCTGAGCATTATATTGAATTTCGTTCGGCATAATTGCTCCCTTCGTTAAGTTTTAGATTCAAATCCGGTCTGTCGGAATCAACCTGTCATTGCCTGTCCCGGAAATGTCCAACACTACATAAGACAAAAACAATTGAACAAAAAGTTCGGTTATTTAAGTGAATTTTTGTCTTTTTTTAGGGTCATATGTGTAAGCATATGATATAAAAACCTATGTGTATACTCTCCCATAGACTTCACAACAACCGCATGTTCTGTTGCATAAAAGTCTCCTGTGGCATAGTTTACGTTGCCACATAAAGCCCCTTGTCGACCAATTAAAGGATAGTCTCCATGTTGATTGGCGTCCTTTACATATCCTCTTAGTCCATTTCCACCATAGCATTTAATCGGAGTTTCATCTGTTTCATAATCCGATATCATTTCACTTGGAATAGCCTTGCCTGCTTTCATATCACAGGTTTCGCCTAATTTTCTCCACGGTATCTCCTTATGGAAATTGAGCAGTTCTCCCCTGTAGTATTCATACTGCTTTCTGCGAGCTGAAAGCTCCGCTGAAAGGAACGTGAAATTGTCCAGCACGCGGACAATTTCGCGTTGTACCTCCAGCGGAGGTACAGGGACTCTCACTCCGTTTAGTCTATCCGGTGTCACTTCTATAACTTTTGTTCCGTGAGCAAGCTTAACTTTTTGAGCAAAGAACATCGAAGAGTGAAAATAATATGCAAGGTATTTCGCATCCTGGTTATGATGTATTATTGCAGTATGCCCGCTGACCGCAACGCTTTCACTTCCCAACCAAACAACGCATTTACAAACATCCTCTATATTTTCACTGGTAACTGCCATAACTATATCGTTAGGCTCTGCCATTTTTTGCTTTTCAGCTTTCTCCTTGCTAATGAACGTAAGTGTATGATCTGTGAATAATCCATATTTGGTATATATTTGCCCATAATGAATGCATGGCACACCCTCTTCGCAGAAGTCCTTCTTCTGCAAACTTCCACCTCTTGAAATAGTTGCAATACTGCCCAACTCTTTATATTCCACCCCATCCGGGCAGAGTGCTTTTATCAATTCATCCAGCTTACTCATTTATCCTGTCCTCCGGCATTTAATAATTCCGGTTCATTATCAATGAGATCCTGCACCAGATAGCGATAATCCATATTATCTATCCCATAGCTGCCATCACTTATCTGTGCCGACAATCTGCTGTTATAATAGATATCCATCGCATTTCTCAGCGGAATACCCTTCACCCTTGCGAGTTCTGCAATGATATCCTCTTCCAGCATTTCTTTATATATTCCTGCCAGTTTATCTTTATCCGTCATTCTTCCACCCCATATGAATCCTTGAAAGATACGATCTCGTCGATTACTGTCTGATTAAGGAAAGCTATCTGATCGTTCTGCTTATAGTATTTCATTTCCTCGATTGTTCGGGCTTCATCCCAGATACCACTCATATACATCCGGACACACTTGATCACTTCATCATCAGCTACATTTCCGATCACCACATCATAGTCAGAGGCTACGCTTTTTCCATTTCTGCAATCACATACGAAATTAAGCCAGTCAGATCCCGCTTCATCAAAAGTCTTTACTCTGAATTTCTCCATATCCCCTATTTCATATATATTGACGATTGCACTCGTATTCTCCCGCACACTCTTTCTGAGTGCCCACTTTTCCGCCTGATCCTTAAAAGTGGTCACATAAAAGCCTTTCCCAAAATCAAGATTATTTCTGGAATGTTTCAGATCCGGTTTTCTTATTTCAATGGTACTCCCATGATAAACAATCATACTTCCACTCCTCTTGTTTTCAGATATTCTCCTATATCTTCCGTAAGATACTGCTCACCCAGCGTATGAAGAACATCATAGTGTGGTACAAGGTAATCATCTATCGCACCGGATTTATTCAATTTTTTATACACATCCACACACGAAATACCCCATGCCTCAGCCAAAACATGTATCATAAAGGTTGTAAACTCCATCGAGGATCGGTCCATAATCGCTTTATTCATACTTCTCCTCCTTCGATCTCTGCTATGATCTTATCTATCTCATCACGCAAAACCTGTTCTCTGGCTACGATCTCTTTGATCTCAGCATTCAGCTTCACGATATCAATCTTCTCTCTGGTATCCTCAGCCTCAACATAAGAGCTGACCGACAGATTATAATCCTGCTCCTTAACCTCATCGTAAGATGCCAGATGGCACAGATATTCGATATCCTCCCTGCCGGTAAAAGCATCTACAATATGGTCGATATTCTCCGGAGTCAGTTTGTTATTATTGGTCACCTTTACACATTCATTGCTTGCATCTATGAAAAGGATCTTATTATCAGCCTTGCCCTTCTTCATTACCATTATGCATGTAGCAATGGATGTACCGAAGAACAGGTTGCTCGGAAGCTGGATCACACAGTCCACATAGTTGTTATCAACCAGATATTTCCTGATCTTCTGTTCTGCTCCACCACGGTACATGATTCCCGGGAAACATACGATAGCCGCCACTCCATTCGGTGCCAGCCAGGACAGGGAATGCATGATAAACGCAAGATCCGCTTTACTCTTCGGCGCAAGAACACCGGCCGGAGCAAATCTCGGATCATTGATCAGAAGCGGATTCTCATCACCCGCCCATTTAATGGAATAGGGAGGATTGGATACGATCAGCTCAAACGGTTCATCATCCCAATGCTGAGGATTGGTTAACGTATCTTCGCATTCGATATCAAATTTATCGAAACCGATATCATGCAGGAACATATTGATACGACACAGGTTGTATGTGGTGATATTGATCTCCTGTCCGAAGAAACCTATCTCCACAGCATCCTTGCCAAGTATCTTTTCTGCCTTCAGAAGCAGTGAACCGGAACCGCAGGCAGGGTCATATACCTTGTTGATCTTCTTTTTCCCGACCGTTCCCAGGCGTGTAAGCAGTTCCGACACATCTGCGGGAGTGAAGAATTCCCCTCCGGACTTACCGGCATTTGACGCATACATGGTCATCAGATATTCATACGCATCACCGAAAGCGTCTATATCATGATCCTTGACCGAGCCAAGATTCATAACCGCGACACCGTCAAGAAGCTTTGAAAGCCTCTCATTACGCTTGGCAACCGTACTTCCCAGCTTATTACTGTTTACATCGAAATCGTCGAACAGACCGGCAAAACTGTTTTCTGATTCACTTCCCTTTGCTGAATCCTCAATATTTCGGAATACCCGCTCCAATGTCTCATTTAAGTTCTCATCATTCGCCGCGCGTTTCTGTACGTTGCAGAACAGTTCACTCGGCAGGATAAAGAAGCCTTTCTCAGATACCAGACCATCTCTGGCTTCCTCTGCATCCTGATCCGGCATATCAGCATAGCTGAATCCCGTATTGCCGGCACTCTCTTCGCCACTATCAATATATGCTGAAAGATTTTCAGAGATGTAACGGTAGAACATGGTACCCAGAACATAGTTCTTGAAATCCCATCCGTCTACCGCTCCGCGAAGCTCATCTGCGATCGCCCATATGGCACGATGAACCTCGTCCCTTTCCTTCTCTTTCTTGCTGTCTACAGCAATTTTCCGCCCTCCGTATCGGCATATTTTTTGTGTTATAACCTATAAATGCGTATAATAACCCACGTTTCCTTTAAGGATACCATAAACCCGCTTAAAAAGCCACCAAAAGCCATAAAAACGATCCAATCTTTCGAAAAAAACGAGGGACCGACATTACAGTCCCTCGCTTCTCCATACGTTGATTCAGACATACACTATCTCATTTATTACAATCTCTTCCGCCGCGTTTCTGATATTATTCATCATCCGCACCCACCTCATCTGATCCGATGCTTTCAGTTTTTCATCAACACCCTGTGCCCGAGCCATCTGTTTTATGAGAACATCCATCCGCTCTTCTGCCTGTTGTTGTATAGTAAAACAGTGCTCCTTAAGCGTACCCTCCAGCATCATTCCGGTGTATATACCGCTCCGATGCTCCTTGAGAAATGTCTTCCTCATTAGTCTATATTTTGTCAAAGGTTCCTCCGGCTCTTTGTTTGCCATCAGCGTCGGGATATAGTAATCTCCTGTCTTTATATATTCTAATTCCATCGTTAGCCTCCTTATTCTAATCCAATATTATTTTCCTTCTTTTTGATTATGGTTGGTTCCCTATGTTCGTCCCGTTCTTTGACGACTTCCTTCTTTTTCTGAAGCTCCGCTCTCATGCTGACCATATTGAGCATATGCTTAGGTGTAGAAACATCGTCCTGTGTCTTCTTCGGGGTTTCCTTCTCCTTCGGTTCATCCTTGGGAGTTGATGTATCCTCACCGGAACCATACTTATCTTCCCACGCCTTATATTTTTTCATATACTCATTATGGCTTGCCTTGGATGCGTTGTACTTCGTATAGAAATCGTCCACCGAACCGCATTTAGCTTTAATCGCTATCTTGCTAAGCGATGCCCTTTTCTGGGATATCTCCACCTGCGTATCAGCTATCTCACCTATGATCCTGTTACGCTCCTTCCCTTTGAAAAATCCTGTAGTTTGGGATAATTCTTTCTGCAGGGCTTCAAGCTTATCCTCCAGTTTTCGTATTTCTTTTCCTACCCCCTCCAGCTTCTTATGGGTTGCGTAATAGCTTTTGAACCTTTTTGAAAGTTCCGGTTCTACAGGCTTTTCAGGAATTACCGGCTTCTTTACATCCGCATGAATTTCGCTTTTATGGTGTATAGGCACTTCAGGTACAACAACCTCCGGAGTTTTAACAGCATCCCTGATCTTAAGGATTAGTTTACGAAGAAGCTGCATGGCGTCTCGCAAGATCCTGTTAAACCTCCCCGGTTCCTTTCCATGTTCCTTGATGGACTTCTTGGCAGCCTCCATTATCTCCACCTGCTTGATCTTCTTTATATCTGCCTGTGGCACTCCTTCTACCAGTGCCTGATCAGCGATCTGATTCCAAGCAGTCCGAAGTTCATTGGCAGCAATAATCTCAGCTTCTTTCGGATTGTTCTTCCCAATCTTTAACATCGGCAGATACACTTCCTCATCATCAAAGATTGTGAGTTTAGGATACCCCTCCGGAAGCAGCGTATTGATATGATCCATCAAATAAACCTTGGCTTCCTTTAGAAATGCTTTCGACTTAAACTGTCTATCCTTTACTGAGAAAATATCACGCTCATAGACTTCGCCCTTTTTAATGATGTAGCAGCCATCTCTGATATTTCCATTCTCATCCAGGATCTCTTTCTTCGTCCGGACGTGCTTACCGTTCTCATCATAGAACATATTTCTCGTCGCTATCTTTTCATTGACCACCTCCTTACGCTTACGTTCTGAAAAAATCAGATGTATGTGATAATTCGTTTTCTTTTTGTTATGATGCAGAGCCGCTATGCAATCTACACCATATTTTTTCCTGAACACTTCCACGATTCCCCTAAGCAGTTCGTTTGGATCCTTTTCGGTTAGTGGCTCCGGCAATGCTATGATAAGTTCTCTGCCTTCGATGCACTTACCCTTGGTTCCGCTTTCCTTATGGATACGCATGTTTTCTTTTGCAAGCTCCCTCCAGAAAAGCGGATCGGCGGTATCATACACTGCATAAAGGTGTTCCTGTCTCTTGGGATTTGATATATAGTCGATCCTGCCTTTTAAATTGCTCAGCTTGCTCTCCTGTACAAATACATGTCTTTTTATAATGCTCCTCCTTCGCCTTTGCGCTTTCAGGCATCCGCAGGATGCTCATGGAAACATCCGGTGGATGTTTCCCATGCCGGAATGGGGTGTCTACCCCATAACCGGCAGCTCCACGCAGTGGCGAAATATCCAGAGCATAAACCGCCAGGTTTGTGCGATGGGTGTATTTCGCTCTCAATCGCCGAGGGCTCTTATATTTGTTCTTTACCATATCTTTTTCCATGACCTTCTCCTGCATTTGCCTTTATCTTGCTGCCTTAAACGGCAGCCCTTTTCTTTTCAATGGTTACAAATTGCTACTATTGTTCCGGCTTCCATATCTTCTGTGGTACCAGATTGATACCACCCTCAAAACTGACTTAAGAAGTCCAATGCATCTTCCGACAGGTTCAAATCTTCCTCCGATTCTGTATCCTTCTCCGATGACGCCTTAGGCTTTTCATAAAATGGGTGTTCCCATACTGGAGAGCCTTTGCTATAATGAGTTTGCGACGTTCACTAATACAAAGGCTCCGTCCTATGTTGCGGTGACTAATGTCCTTGCTTTATGCAGGGGCATTTTTGTTTTGCGTTACTTCAAGTAATTCCCTGAGTAATGCTTTAAGATGAATATTCTCTTCCGCATCTTCATCTCCAAGAGCCAGCAGAAGTTTTTCAAGTGCAACTGCCACCCGGTTCGATAAATAATTCCCGGCAACTACGTGTACCTCCTCTCCCAGAATTGCTTTACGGTAATATTCTCCCTTCTGCAATCCCGATAGTATGATCCTTGCCTCGACCTTGGCTTTTTCTTCATCGCTCAGCCAAAAAGCTATGGTATTATGTCTTTTCCTCGCTTCTCTCTTACATGGCATTCTCTTCACCTCTGTCAGCCTTTCCGAGACTTTCCGCTATCCTTTTCTGTGCATCAAGCGAAGGATGACAGTACGTCTCAATAGTTGTTGTAACTTTGCTATGACCTAACCTTCTGGCAATCTCCAACGGGCTATACCCAATCTGCAGACATAAACTTGCCTGACTGTGACGGCATCCGTGGATTGTGATCTTCTTTACCCCTGACAGTTCCACGCCTCTTATCAATTCATGTTCAAAGAAGCTCTTTGTACGATTTTCAAATAATCTTGTCGTTGGCTTTGCACGATAAAGGCTGTTAATATATTCCTGCAGTCTGTCCTGAAGTTCCTGATGGATCGTAACAATACGATTGGAGCTTTCCGTTTTAGGCTCTGAAACAATAACCTCACCCCGTACTCTTGTAAGCGATTTGCTGATCTGAATCGTTCCCTCTTCAAAGTCAATGTCTCCAACTGTAAGTGCAAGCATTTCCCCCAGACGCATTCCTGTCCAAAAGAGGATGTTAAAACCAATCCAAGCATCCTGCTTGTCTATAACCGCATCAGAGAATTTCTTAAACTCCTCGACTGTCCAATATTCGCGCTCATCTGCTTTTGACTTTCCCATACTGCCGGCAATATGACATGGATTGATCCGCAAATTATAATATTTCACAGCATAATTAAGTACGCAGCTTAGATGATTATTGATTGTCTTGAGATATGTCGGTTTATATCCCTGCGCAATCATTTTGCTTTGCCATATTCTTATCTTTGGTGCCGTAATCTCGTTAAGCGGCATATTCCCGAAATATGGAAGAATCTTGTCATTCATCACATAATCTTTCTGCATCATCGTTGTCTTACGAAGCCTCGGCTCCATATCGTCACGATAGACTTTCCAGAAATCCGCCAGCGTGATCGTCACATCTGCAGACTGCTGCGAAAGAAAATGAGCGTACCATTCTTCAGCCTCTTTCTTTGTTTGAAAGCCTCGCTTCTGTGACTTTCTGTTCTTTCCCGTCCAATCCACCCAGCGGTACTGAATCCGCCAGGTTCCGTTGGGATCTTTTTTTGCATTGCAGCTCATTAAACTGCCACCTCCTTTTTCTCAATAAGCTTCGTTGCTCCGTACCATTTTTCCCTGAAATACTCTACAGGGATTTTTCCGGCGATTGTAAGATATCCCTTTTTTGCTAGATCATTGTTCATATCCCGCAGGATGTTATATGCCTTTCCACGACTGATTCCCAGCATTGCGGCTACCTCTGTTGCGCTATAGTACATCTTTTCCGCTCCCATGATTAAACACCTCCTTTCCGTCTATATGTTTCAAATCGCACCATTTTGTTTCGATTTGTTTTTCATCATAATATCGTATCATTTTGGTTCTGTCAATATATTTTTTATAACATTATCGAAACTTTTTGTTCCCATTTTGTTTTTCATGTGGTATAGTCTAATCAGTTCCAATAAACAGCGATATGTGCAGGAGGTATTACAATGACCACAGGAGAAAACATTCGTCGCATCCGCAAGATGCGTGGTCTTACCCAAAAGGATCTTGGTTCCATGTTAGGTGTCAGTGAGGCATTTATCCGCGCCTATGAATCCGGCCGCCGCAACCCCAAAGAAAAGAGTTTACAAGCTATCGCAGATGCCCTCGATGTTAATATTGAAGTTCTCCGGCAGTCTGATTTTGACGGCATTGAGGCAATGCATATGTTGTTTCAGATTGCCCGGCAATACGGTGGTACCCTCTTTGAGATACCTGACGAAAGCGGTGATCCCGATGTTACCACCGTCTGCTTGCGCTTTAATTCACTTTCTCTTATGAGACCGTGGATGGAACGCTATAACCAATACACAGGAGAAGTTGAAAAAGCTAATTCGATTAAAGATGTAAAAGAGAAAATAAGTGCTTTGGAAAAAGCAGAGAATAATTATGATATGTGGATGGATATGTTCCCGAGTCAGGTTGAACCTTTTTATCTCGGGTTACAAAAGCAATTTGATGATTTCTCCGATTACGTCGGTCTGAATCCCAAAAACGAAGAATAAATGATTTGTACCCAAATTGTACCCAGAGCCAAAATAAAAATCCCTGCAAGCCTTGATTTTACTTAGCTTGCAGGGATTGTCGGTATTATTCAAGCTCAATCGTGCCCGGGGGTTTACTGGTGAGGTCGTAGAGAACGCGGTTGACGCCGCGGACTTCGTTGATGATCCGGTTCATAACGGTCTGCAAGACGGAGAAGGGGATCTCCGCGGATTCCGCGGTCATAAAGTCGATGGTTTTCACCGCGCGAAGGGCGATGGCATAGTCATAGGTGCGCTCATCGCCCATGACGCCGACGGACTGCATATTTGTCAGCGCCGCAAAATACTGATCCGGCATCCAGGACGGCTCTTTTCCGTCATGCGTTTCTTTCCACTCCTTCGCCGCTTTTGCGATTTCTTCCCGGTAGATGGCATCCGCATCCTGCACGATG
>CAZLPA010000010.1:0-21307 GCA_964561295.1 uncultured Candidatus Saccharibacteria bacterium
CCAGTCGCTATGAACGAACAAGACCGTTTTGCTATCCGTGAAGGTGGCAAGACCGTTGGTTCTGGTGTTATTACCAAAGTCATTAAGTAATAACCTAGCTAGGCTTAAAATCTCCCTCTTTACAGGGGGAGATTTTTGTGGTATAATGGGGGTACATATTAATTAATCATCTACCTCTAAAAACTTAAAGGCTGCCATCTAAGAGCAAACCTAAGGTTATAGAGAAGAAAGGAATAAATGACTGAACCAAATAAAGCCGAAGGACTCACCATCCGGATTCGCCTTAAGGCGTATGACCACCGCGTGATTGACCAAAGCGCAAGGCAAATTGTCGATACGGCGATTCGTACTGGCGCAAGCGTGAGCGGGCCGATTCCTCTACCAACTAAGCGGAGCACCTTTACGGTGGTAAAATCGCCTCATGTTTATAAGACTGGTGGCGAAGCTTTTGAAATGAAAGTACATAAGCGCTTGATTGACATCTCGAATGCAAATCCGAAGACCATCGAGAGTTTACAGAATCTCTCGCTTCCAGCCGGCGTCGATGCTGAAATCAAGATGTAAAAATAAATCCCCCTGGCAATCAGGGGGATTTTTGTAAGGTGCTTAGGGGGTATGATTAGCAGAGCTGTTGCGAAACGACTGCCTCAAGATTGCCGTCAGTTTTACGGTGAACATAAACGGCATAGTTTTCGACGCCAACAAAGCCTACGATGAGCTCGCTTGAAACATTAGAACGCAAGACAGTGTTGTTGCGCGCGCCCATCGAAAAATCATCGGTGAGAATGGCCTCGTGGGTGATATAGTCTTCGGCGAGCAATTTAATCATCTGACTTTCTTCCAGTTTGGCTACGACAATGATTGGCTTTTCGTTTATGACGGTGAAAACAACTGCGTCGTCCTCGGCACCACTTGCATGAAGTTCCATACCGGGGCCGGCATAGAGCAAGCTACGCCGACATTCGAGTCGTTCAAAAGTGCCGCCGCCCAAACTGGCATTCTTGTGATTCGGAGTCTTTTCGCTGATTTCGTAAAGAGACTTCAGCGTGCCACAATCATGCCATTCAAAATTACCAACAGCGATCTTAAGCTCACCCAGCTTTTTCATCATGGTATCAGTGGCTAGGCCCTTGATATTTTTCCCCTTGAAGATGCGCAGGATGTCCCGCGCTCTCCAGACATTGATACCTGTATTACAGGCAGAGTTACCTTGGCGCATGATGCGATCAGCAGTTTTGCGGTCAGGCTTTTCAACGAAGCCAATGACAGGCAGACAAGCCGAGCCATTTTCCTCGTAAAGCGCATGCCCGCAACCCATAGCAGTAACCAAATCATTAACTTTGACGCCAACGATTGTAGCATGGCCTTTTGCGGCCTCTTCGACGGCATTTGAGAGCGTACTCTTAAAGTCGTCATCCGCAACGAGATATTGATCGGCCGGCGTGTTAATAATAACAGCCTCGGGATCGATGCCGTGGATGAATTCAGTCGCCTTAACCATTGCGCCAGCATAGCCATAGGACGGGTCAATTTGGTAGATGTTCTGTGAGAGTACTTTGCGTGGTAACGCCTGCTCGCGAGCGAGTTTAGTTTGATTATCATCGGTAGTAATTACAACTATGTTAGTGGCTTTGACACCAAAGTTGACGAAATTCTCGATGACGGCCTGGATAAATGTGTTGCGATTGTCAAGTTGACAGAATTGCTTCGGGCGGCCAGGATGGCTGATAGGGAAAAGACGTGTGCCTTTTCCGCCAGCGATGATAGCTACCCACAGATGAGCTAAATACATAAACATACCTCCAATTTTTAATGTGCATAAAAATAGCCTAAATATAGGTCTCTTTTAATTATATCACACTTTGGTCAAGAAGTCAATATGTGCTATAATATTCTTATGACTGTAGACAAGCTAAAGAAACGGTTTTATTTCGTGGTTGCGAAATATTTTCGGTTTTTTGCAAATTTAGCTTTTAACCGTTGGAGCCCAAGAGTAATTGCAGTGACAGGTTCGGCCGGCAAGACTACAATGTTAAACCTTTTGGAGCATGAAATCGGTAAGAAGGCGCATTATTCTCATGATGCAAACTCGGCTTTCGGTGTATCTTTTGATTTACTCGGGATTAAAGGAATCCGCGGTTCAAAATTACGATGGATTTGGTTGATTCTGGTAGCACCATTTCGGGGGTTATTCCATAGACACAAGGAGCCGTTTTATGTAGTGGAAATCGATGGTGAGCGCCCACATGAAGCGGAATTCTTGGCGGAGTGGCTAAGGCCAGAAGTAACAATTTGGGTTTCGATTGGGCTTTCGCATGCTGTTCAGTTTGAAAAAGTCGTAGAAGAGGGGAAGTTCAAGAGCTTAAGCGAAGCAATTACGGCGGAGTTCGCAAATTTGCCAAGCAACACGACTAAGCGTGTTTATATTGATGCCGATTCAAAGCTGATGGTCGAGGCGACAAAGCATATTAAGGCTAAAGTTATTCCTATCAAAAAATCCAATTTAAAGAAATACGTCGTTTATCCAGATTCAACAGATTTTACTTATGGTGATACGACTTTTCATTTCAATCATCCAGAACCAAAGGATGTAGCATTCAATCTGTTTGTTTTGCAAGATTTAATGAAATACTTGAAACTACCATTTAATCCTGATTTTTCAGATTTGAAGGTAGCGCCCGGGCGAAGTTCTTATTTTAAAGGAAAGAAAGGCATTGACATAGTAGATAGTAGCTATAACGCCCATATGATTTCGGTGGCATCGATTCTTGACATGGCAAGGCGTATGCATGCGGATCATAAGTGGCTGGTGATTGGTGACATCGTAGACCAGGGGTCACTGGAAGAGGAAGAGCATGAACGCCTAGCCAAATTGATTGCTGACGTGAAACCAGAGAAGGTTGTGTTAGTGGGGCGACGCACCAAACAATATACGGCGCCTAGGTTGAAGGAACTAGGCATTTCAGCTGTGGCCACAACCGATCCGCGCAAGGCTCTGTCTTACTTGGAAAAGCGCATCACTGGCAAAGAAACTTTGATTTTTAAAGGTAGCCATTATCTAGAGTGGGTAATAGAAAAATTATTAGCTGATCCAGCAGATGCAAGCAAGCTCTGCCGACGCGAAAAGGCTGCTGTAGCCAGACGCAAAAGTTGGGGGCTAGATTCATGAGTGCAAAAGTGGATCTATATATTATACATGGCTGGACATACACGGTAGAGCCCTGGGCTAAAACCCTAGAAATTTTGAAAGAAAATGGTTTGAATGTGCGGATGCTAAAAGTACCAGGCTTGACTGAAGAGAGTAAAAAAGTTTTTACAATTGAAGATTATGTGAAGTGGGCCAATCAAAATATTCCGGATGGTGCGGTGGCACTAGGTCACTCAAATGGTGGACGAATTTTGCTAAATTTGTGTGCTAAAAAACCTGAAAAATTAAAATATTTGATTTTGTTAGATTCGGCTGGGATCTATGAGCCGTCAACGAAAAAGAGAATCATAAGTACTCTAGCAACGCTGGGGCGGCCTTTTAAAAAGATACCGATTATAAACAAAGCTTTTCATCGCTTAACTGGCACGACTGACTACTCGCGCGCGCCAGAAAACATGAAAGAAACTTTGAGCAATATGTTGGAGTCAGACAAAGATTTAAAGCTTAGCGATGTTACCACTAGAACTTATATTTTGTGGGGCAAAAATGATAAAATTACTCCTCCGCATCAGGCTACCAAATTGTATGAAAGTCTACCCAACGCTGACCTTAAATTCTATGCCAACTGGACACATGCGCCATACATTTCTAACCCAGATGAACTCGCGCGCGCTTTGACAACTTTAATTTCGAGGATAAAATAGTGGCGAAGCATTATTTTTTGGGTTTGGCGGCTGACAGGAAAGATATTTGGCGACAGTTATTTGTGCATGGCTCTTCCAGAGACTACACAAAATTAAGTGACTTTTTGAAAAAAAAATATAGTGGCGAAGAAGTAATTCTCACCAAAAACGGCCGCTCGGCTTTAGCGCTGGCCCTAAAAGCCTATTTCTCTAAGGGCGATAAAGTTATCGTCAATGGCTTCACCTGTTATGCCGTATATGAAGCCGTCCGGGCGGCTGGGCTAGTACCAGTATTCTCTGATATTGAAATGAGGACTTTAAATTTTGATTTCAATGCTCTAGAAGAAATCTGTCAAAAGGAGCCTGACGTAAAAGGAATCATTGTGCAGAATACTCTGGGTAATCCAATAGATATTAAAAAATTAGAACGCCTTGCGAAAGAACATAATTTAATTATAATTGAGGATTTGGCACACGCGACCGGCGTAAAATATCCGGACGGGCGCGAAGTTGGCACGGTGGGAGCGGCAACAGTCTTATCATTTGGTAAAGACAAATCTATTGATACGACTTCGGGCGGTGCAGTGATACTAAGAAATCCGGTAAATAATGTAGTCGAAGCGCCTAGCAAAACACCGAAAATATCTGATACTTTAAGGAATAGGTACTATCCGCTACTTGGTGCGATTTGTAGGGGACTTTCATATGTGCATCTTGGCGGCACACTAATGAGATTATTCGTAAAAATACATTGGGTAGAAAAATCTGCCGATAATAAATTAGACTTGAGTTGCAAAATTAATAAGTTTGAGGCTAGATTGGCTTTAGGGCAACTTAGAAACCTTAGCCAAAAAGGAGAAGGACCCATTCGAGAATTTTACCTTGTGGACAACCGTGACGAAGTATTAAGAAAATTACGCAAAGCCGGCTATTATTTTGACGGATTTTGGTATGAAAAGCCCGTGTCACCAGCAAGATATTATAAAAAAATACGTTTCCCGGAAGATAATTGTAAGACTGCGGTACAAATAGCGGAGAGAATTATCAACTTCCCAACTTATTACAGTAAAAAAGATCTGGAAAAGGCAACTAAAATTGTAAAGGAGTATCTATGGAGTGGCAACAAGTAGTAGAAAAATATCCTGAAGCAAATCTTTTACAATCGCCAGAATATGGCAAAATGAATGAGATATTGGGCACAAAAGTTATCACGGAAGATTTCGGCAATGAACAATATGCTTTGATGATTGTGCGCAATGCCAAACGTGGGCGTTACCTTGAAATACCATGCGGGCCGCTAATAAACTGGCAGGACAGAGAATCTACTAAAAAAATATTTGAAAAAATTAAGGCTATTGCTAGGCGAGAAAAGTGTGTGTTTGTGCGAATACGGCCTCAACTTTTGGCTACCCCTGAGAATTTGGAACTTCTGGCGGGTTTAGGATTGAAAAGATCGCCTATGCACCTAGCTGCGGAGCATACTGTAATAATAGATTTAACAAAAACCACAGAAGAACTACTAGCTAGTATGCGTCGGCAAACTCGTTATGAAGTGCGACGCGCCGAGAAACAGGAAATTAAAGTAATTAAAGATAATTCCGAAGCAATTTTTAAAGAATTTCATAAGGTTCAAGCCGAAACTGCCAAGCGACAAGGGTTTATTCCGCCAAGCTTAGAGACTTTGATGGCTGAGCGAACTGCGTTTGGAGAAAATATTGACATCTATGCGGCTAAGACGGCGGATGGTAAAGAAATTGCTTACGGTATGATTATCGGCTGTGGCAAGGAAGCTGATTATTATGAAGCGGCTTCGACCGAGCTTAATCGCAAGCTGCCTGGAGCATACGCTCTGTTGTGGCAGGCCATGCAAGACTTAAAAGCAGCCGGATATGAACGCTTCAACCTTTGGGGAATCGCACCCGCCGGGCAGCCTAATCACCGTTATGCTGGCGTGACTACCTTCAAAACTGGTTTTGGCGGCGAGATAATAGAATATGTTCCGGCGCATGATTTAATAATTTCAAAAATGGGCTATCTAAAAGATTACGTTGTGGAAGCTTTACGCAAGAAAAAGAGGCATCTATGAAAATAATTACTGTCACCGAGCGAGAAAGGTGGGACAATTTTATTAAATCTCATAATGAAGCAAATTTTTTGCAGTCGTGGGACTTTTATGCTTTTCATGAAAGTCGCGGGAAGAAAGTTGTGAGGCGGGCGGTTTTAAATGATGAGGGCGAAATTATTGCCGCTTACGCCGGCGTAGCAGAAACTGCCAAACGAGGAAAATATTTAGCGATCGCGGGCGGTCCAATTATGGATTTTACGAAATCTAAAGTCGTAGATGCTGTGTTTGACGACATTAGAGAGATAGGTCGCCAAGAAAAATGCGTATTCGTGAGAGTGCGACCGCAACTAGAATTATCAGAAAAATCATTAGCGCTTATGAAAAATTTGGGATTGAAAAAAGCGCCAATGTATTTATCAGTGGAATATGCTGGGATTTTAGACTTAACTAAATCTGAGGAAGAAATTCTGGCCGGAGCGTCTCAAGGTTTTAGACGAAAATTGCGCAAAGCCGAAAAAGCTAATATCACAGTGGAGACTTCGCAGGATCCAAAAATTGTTAAAACTTTTTATGAACTAGAAGTAAAACACGCCAAGAGGCAAGGCTTTGTGGCATTTTCGGAAGATTTCTTAACTAAACAGTTTGCTGCCTTTGCTGAAAATAATGAAGTTTTGATGTATACAGCCAAAAAAGACGGCGAGATTTTAGCGCAAAACTTTATGATTTTCTATGGGCCGGAGGCAAGTTATCATTATGGTGTGTCGTCTGATCTTGGAACTAGATACTCTGCGGCACCACTACTACATCTTGAGGCGATGCACGAAGCCAGAAAGCGCGGAATGGTTCGTTATAACTTATGGGGGATTGTGGGGAAGAACGAAACTCATCATCGCTTTTATGGCGTGTCTGAATTTAAACGCTCGTTTGGTTGCGAAGAGCTGAAATACACACCGGCGCACGACATGATTTTGGAACCAGTAAAATACCAGCTAACCAAAGCCATAGAGGCTACTCGCAAAAAAATCCGTCACGTGTGATATAATAAGCATAAGTAATATAAGGAAAATTATGGCACGTATTAATCGAAGATTTATTGATAAGCACTGGCTAATCTTCATGCTGAGGGGTGGACTAGCGGTGGTTTTTGGGTTTTTGGCGCTTTTTGGCGCATTAACAGATCTAGAAGTCGTAATTGCAATGATTAGTATTTTCTTGCTAGCGATGGGTATCATCGATTCAATAAGCGCACTTTATAATTCAACCAAGAAGCATGGTTGGATTAATTCCGTAATTGATGCTTTGATTGATGTAGTGGCAGCCTTAGCGTTACTAATTTTTGCGCGTAATGATTTGGTGGCAAGCTTAATCGTAATAGCATCTTATACTTTTGTGTCTGGGATTATCGACATTTTTCATGGCTTTTTGTCGACGGTCGATCCGACCGATCGTTTCATTCGGGTATTAGCCGGAATTATGGGTTGTATAATGGGCTTTGTAATTCTTAATGCTGGTAGCTTTGAAGTAATGACCTTTATCCGTTTCTTTGGGGCATATATGTTAATTGTGGGTGTGACGAGCATGATTTATGGCGTGCATAATCGCGCGCAAAATGTTGAAGATAGAGTTGCGCGTAGCGAATCAGCCAAGAAAAAATCCACCAAAAAACATACTCGCAAAAAATAATTTATACTCGGCGGTTTAACAGGGGGTTTGGCAATTATACTTTTGTGCCAGCAGAACATACTTCTATGTTATAATTAGGTTTTAAGGAGGCTATATGGCTATTAAAAAAGCAATTATTACTGACGCTGGCTTTGCGAGCCGGTATTTACCTATCACCAAAACGATTCCGAAAGCGATGATTCCGATTGGCGCTAAGCCAGTAATGCAACTTTGCGTGGAAGAGTGTATGGACGCCGGCATTGAAGAAATCATCATTGTGGCAACACCAAACACTAAGTCACGTGAGATTTACGATGATTATTTCCATAATAAGGCCGAGAATGTAAAAGCGTTGCTAGAAAAGCAGGGGAAAGCGGAACGTTTTGAGCCAGTTGAAGCGGTGCTGAACTTTCCGAAGATTACCGTAATCGAGCAAGATCCTAGCTTGCCATATGGCAATGGTGCGCCAATTGTTTCAGCAAAGCAGTTTGTCGAGGGCGAAGACGCTTTTGTAGTTTTGTATAGCGACGATCTAATTCTTGGCAAAGGCGACGTAAAAACATTAGTTGAAACTTATGAAAAGCATCCCGAGGCTAAGGCCGTGATTGCTGCGCAAGAAATGCCAGAAGAGGTATGGCATAAATACGGCATGATTGCATTAAAAGAAAATGGAACTTTAAGCCATATTGTAGAAAAACCTAAAACACCAGATTTATCGCCAAGTAGCCTAACGAGCTATGGGCGTTATCTGCTGACGCCAGAGGTGTTTGAATACTTAATTCCTTCTAACACCGGTCTAGATGGTGAGCTTTGGACGGTAGATGCAATTACAAAGCTAGCCGAGACCGGTGATGTAGTGGTAGCAAGAAGTGAAGGCAAGTGGATCACTACGGGTGACCCCAAGAATTACTTCATGGCTCATTTGGAATACGTACTTAAGAACACTGATTACGCGGATGATGTGCGGAAGTTCATAGCCGAAAATTAATGTGATATAATAAAAATAAGGAGAGAAATATGGATGTAGCAGAGTGGATTTTAGTAGCAATATTAAGTCTTACGCTTTTTGTCTTCCTGGTACTTGGGATTATATTAATCCTGAAGTTGCTTGGCGTTACTGATGAAGCCAAAAAGGTAATCATTAAGAGCCAAGATATTGCTGATAATGCTAATGGCGTGGTGTCTAATGTTAAAGGTATGACATCAATCGGTGGTACGGTGGAGATGTTTGTTGAGAAATATATTAATCCAAAGTTAAAAGAGAAAGCTAAAGAAAGGAAAGAAAATGACAGAAAAAAAGACAACTAAAGGTGGGGCAGGTAAGTTTTTCCTTGGCGCAGCACTAGGCGCTTTAGCTGGAGCAATTGCAGGGAGATTCATCTCGAATAAAGCCGAGAACGAAGAAAAGTGTGATTGCAAAGAGGATTGCGACTGCAAAGAAGAATGCGAATGCAAAGATGGCGAAGCTAAAGCCTAGCGACTTTGTGCACTTGCACAATCACACGCATTATTCGCTACTAGACGGCCTGACTAAAGTGCCGGAGTTGGTTGAGTATGTAAAATCTGAGGGGATGGAAGCGGTAGCTGTGACTGACCACGGTACCATGAGCGGGCTGGTCGAGTTATATAAAGAATGTAATGCCGCAGGTATTAAGCCTCTGCTTGGATTAGAGGCTTACGTGGCGGCGCGCAAAATGACTGACCGTGACCCGGCGCACGATAAACAAAGGTTTCATATTACGCTAATTGCTATGAACAACAAGGGTTTTGAAAATCTTTGTCGTATCATGAGCAACGCCGAGGAACATGGTAAATATTATCGTCCTCGTACCGACCATGATGAACTAGAAAAATACAATGAGGGAATTATTTGTCTATCTGGTTGTATGGGCTCGGAAATTTCCGAAGCGATTAGAGCTGGTGACGACAAACGGGCCCTGGATTTGATTGACTGGTATCGAAATGTCTTTAAAGACCGTTTTTACCTAGAAATGCAAGACCATGGCCATCCAAAGTCTAGCACGCATTCGGAAGAGCAGAAGCGCGTAAATGATTGGCATATGGCGCACGCCGAGGAGCTAGGGTTACCGTTAGTGGTAACTTGTGATGCGCACTATCTTAGAAAAGAGGACCAGGACGCGCATGAAGTCTTGCTATGTATCGGTACAGCATCGAATCTATCAGATAAAAATCGAATGACTTTAAAAGATTATGATTTGCACGTAATTCCAGCCAGCGAGATTATTGAACATTGGCAAGATACTTGTCCAGAAGCAATTCTAAATACTAAGAGGATTGCGGATCGTTGTAATGTAGATTTACAACTAGGGCGAATATTAATTCCTAAATTTCCAGTGCCAGATGGTGAAGATGAAAAAACGTTTCTAGACAAGCTGGTTTTCCAGGGGCTAGTCTATAGGTATGGTGGTAAAAAACTGGAAGAAGTAAAAGACTTGACCATTAAGAAGTGTCGAGAAATTTTAACCAAGGTAGATAGCGAACGCGACGAAGCGCATAAGATTCTACCACGCATTGACTATGAGCTGTCTGTGGTAGATAAAATGGGCTACAATGGTTATTTCTTGATTGTGCAAGATTTTATTAACTGGGGAAAGTCGCAACGCATCGTGTATGGACCCGGGCGCGGTTCAGCGGCAGGTTCGATTTTAGCCTATGCCCTACGCATTACGGAGTTGGATCCTCTACGATACGACTTGCTATTTGAGCGTTTTTTGAATCCAGACCGCATTAGCATGCCAGATATCGATACTGATATACAAGATACGCGGCGTGATGAAGTAATTGAATATTGTTCTAAAAAGTATGGCTACGATCGTGTATCTAATATTGCAACATTTGGTAAGATGATGGCAAAAAACGCCGTACGCGATGTAGCGCGAGTGCTAGAAGTGCCATATGCCGAGGCTGATAAATTGGCAAAAATGGTGCCGGATCCGGTGCAAGGACATCATGTACATTTGAGGGATGCAATTCGCGACGTGCCGGACTTAAAACATGAATATGAGACTAACCCAACAGCCAAAGAAGTAATTGACTTTGCTTCACGGCTAGAGGGGACCATACGTAACCATGGCGTACATGCTTGTGGTGTAATCATTGCGCCAGATGATTTAGTGAAATTCTTGCCACTTGAAGTGTCCGCAAAGGGTCCAATTGCCGCTCAATTTCCAATGGGACAAGTAGAAGAGCTAGGGCTACTCAAAATGGACTTTTTGGGGCTTTCGAATTTGTCTGTGATTAACAATGCCCTTAGGATGATTCGCAAGGTCTACAATAATGATATTAATCTTTCGGACTTGCCGCTAGACGATGCGGAGACTTATGCGCTATTACAACGAGCAGAAACCACTGGCGTATTTCAGTTAGAATCTGCCGGCATGAAGCGCTACCTGCGTGATCTTAAGGCTTCTTCCTTTGAAGACATTATTGCTATGGTAGCACTCTATCGTCCAGGTCCAATGCAGTTCATTGATTCGTTTATTAAGCGCAAGCATGGTGAAGAACCAATTACATATCTACATCCTGGGTTGGAGAATTCGCTAAAAAATACCTATGGTATCATGATCTACCAGGAACAGTTCATGCAGATTTCACGCGAGTGGTGCGGATTTACTGGCGGTGAATCCGATACTCTACGTAAAGCCGTAGGTAAGAAAAAAGTCGACCTAATGAATAAACTAAAGCCGAAGTTTATTGAGGGTGCAGTAGAAAAGGGTGGCGCCACTAAAGAAATTGCTGAAACCTTTTGGAACCAGTTACTTGAGTTTGCAAATTACTGTTTTAACAAATCACACGCAGCGTGTTATGCTCTGATCGCATATTGGACGGCTTATCTCAAAGCACATTACCCAGACGCTTTTATGGCAGCCTTGATGACCGCAGATATGCGTTGGACCGATCGCCTAGCAATTGAAATTGCTGAGTGTAAACGTATGGGGCTAAAAGTACTTGGCCCGGATATTAACCAATCTTACGGCGATTTCGGTATTGTGGGTGGCGAAAAAACTATTCGCTTTGGTCTATCTGGCATTAAAAATATGGGCAAGGCATTAGTAGAAGACATAGTAATACCAGAGCGTGACAAAAATGGCCCGTTTAATTCGATTTGCGATTTTGCTAAGCGCGTAGACTCGACTAAATTTAATAAAAAATCCTGGGAAGCAGCAATTAAAACTGGCGCTTTTGATAGATTCGGCTCTCGGTCCGATTTGCTGTTTAACCTTGAGGCTATCCAAGCTTACGGAGCAAAATGCCAAAAAGACGTAGGTTCTGGACAGACCGATTTATTTGCAATGATGGGTGAAGCGGGGGCAATACCAGAAGTAGAAATTAAGCCAGCACCTACGCAGTACCCAGAAAAAGAGCAGCTAATGTGGGAGCGCGATTTGATGGGGCTTTATCTTTCGGCGCATCCATTAGATAAATATGATACCTATTTTGAAGAACAAACCCATCCAATGACCTTGATTACATCAGAAAATAACGGTAAGGTTGTGACGATTGGCGGGATCGTAACTGCCGTGCGCACTATTCTGACAAAAAAAGGTGATAAGATGGCTTTTGTCAAAATCGAAAATAAGTCAGACGAGACCGAATTTATTGTATTTCCCAGCATTTTTGCAGAACATGGTGCAAAATTGGTGGTAGATAACGTAGTGCGCGTTCAGGGTAAGATTAATGCCGCCGATAAAGATGGAAATTTAACATCTGATGCAAAAGTGATGGCGGAAATGATTGAACTAGTCTCTGATGATATATTAGAGGCTTATCAGCCAACCGGCACCAAGTTGGCGGCCCCTGTGATGGCGGCAGGAGAAAGTAAGCGGCGCTACGGCAAATCTTCAGCTGAGCATGTATATAAAGGTAGTGCTTCAACGAACAATAATATCGAGACTCCACGTGTTATTGCTACGCCACCAAAAGATCCTAGGAAAGAACGTCTCTATCTACTGATTGAAAATCCAGACGACGTCGAAACTTTGACAGCCATTCGGCGCTTAGCGGATATTAACCTCGGTTTTCAAGAGGTGGTCTTGGTATTAAAAGAAGGTGAGACTAAACGCCCACTCAGAATGCCTTTTAAAGTAGATGCAAACGATGAATTATTGGAGAAGTTAAAAGAACTCTTAGGGGAAGATAAAGTTAAGGTAAAATAGTGGTATAATTACCCTATGAAGCAAAAGAAAAATCCGGATTCGGTTACAGTAAATCGCAAAGCACGATACGATTACCAGTTAGGCGATGAACTAACTACGGGTATGAGTTTAACTGGCCTTGAAGTGCGAGCAATTCGCGATCATCACGTACAGCTTAAGGGTGCTTTCATAACGATTCGGAATGGTGAATTATGGCTAAATAATTTAACTCTGGGTGCAGAGACAACACGTAACATTAAGTTGCTAGCCACACGTAAGCAGATTGCAAACTTGATGAAAGAAAAAGTATCTGGCTCAACAATCGTGCCGGTAAGATTACTAGGTGGCGGTAGACACATCAAATTAGTAATAGCTATTGGAAAAGGTAAAAAGAAGTACGATAAACGCGAAACTATTAAAAAACGCGATATTGAACGTGGGAGATATGCATGAGAATTTTTTCTTGGAATGTGAATGGCTTGCGTGCTGCAGTAAATAAAGGTGCTCTGCAAAAATTTATAGACGAGGAGCAGCCATACATTTTATGCTTGCAAGAAACTAAAGCCAAGCCAAGCCAAGCTGAAATAGATTTACCGGAATATGAGGAACTCTGGAATTCTGCTGAGCGTCCAGGTTACTCTGGCACTGCAATTTTTACTAAGCTAAAACCACTTCGCTTTTTTACTGGTTTTGACGACAGTATTAATATTAGCTATGCCTGGGAAGAGGATCGACACGGTAGCGCCATTGCAGAAGGTCGCGTTATCACCGCTGAATTTCCAGAATTTTACTTGGTAAATGTTTATACGCCGAATAGCAAGCACGAATTAACCCGTCTAAAACTTCGAGAGACGATTTGGGACCCAGCATTTTTGAAGTTTGTTCAAGAACTTGAAAAGACCAAACCAGTTGTCTTTTGCGGAGATTTTAATGCTGCGCACACCGAGATTGATTTAGCTAGACCCAAAGACAATGAGGGAAACGCTGGTTATACCAAAGAAGAACGCAAGGGAATTGACAATATTGTTAAAGCTGGCTTTATTGATACTTTTCGCGAACTGCACCCAAACGAAACTGGTCGTTATACCTGGTGGACTTTTCGAGCTAACGCTAGAGCCAAAAATATCGGTTGGCGTATTGACTATTTTTTCATCTCGAAGTCTCTCAGGAAAAATCTAAAATCCGCTGAAATTTATGAAGATATTATGGGATCGGACCATTGCCCGATTAGTATTAAATTGGAGTTTTAATGGATTTCTTGCACAAGATCGAACAAAATCCATACCAAGATTTATATTGGAATGTTCCAGAACAAAAGCAGGGGATAGTAAATGTAATTGGTGGTAATTCGCAAGGATTCCGCACGCCGATAAAGATTGCTGAGTTATTAGCAACCAATTATCCAATAAAAGATATTCGTTTAATCTTGCCAAATATATTACAGCCCACTTTGCCGCCGCTAGACGGTCTAGTATTTCTGTCTTCTACCGATTCTGGTTCATTTGCAGATGCCAAAGAGATGGTTAGTGCTATTAATACTGCGGATTTTAGTCTAATGATCGGTGATTTATCAAAGAACACAATTACAGCTAAAGCCGTAGGGAGCGCGTGCCAAGATTCCGAAAAACCCCTAATAATTACCCGTGACAGCGTAGATGTACTAACCACAGAAGCCACAGAGTGCACCATCATGAATGAAAATCTGATTATTTTTGGTTCAATGGCGCAACTCCAAAAACTATTTCGTGCGGTATATTATCCAAAAGTATTATTATTATCGCAACCATTAACGCAAGTAGCCGAAGCCTTACATAAGTTCACTTTAAGCTATCCGGTAGCTTTGATAACTCTACATAATGGACAGATTTTAGTTGCTAAAAATGGTGGTGTTGAGGTGGTAGCACTAGAAAAAACTGGTTGCTCACCGTTGACGCTTTGGGGCGGGGAACTGGCTGCCAAGATTATGGCGCTTAATCTTTATAATCCTAATAATTTCTTAGCTGCTACGGTTGCAGCGTTATTTGTTTAATTTCTTTTCGATATCTACAGCGTCGCGTGAAATATTATGACGGCGTTGCGATAGAAATACCCAAAGGAAGGTGCCGGCCACGAGCACAATAATCGTAATAATAATTTTAACGGCAAGATACCAGTTAGAGGCATAGAGTAGCCAAAAAGTCATTAGAGCAATAAGCGCAATGTAGAGCATCCGGCGTGCAAGAATGATTTTCTTGGCGAGCTTGAAATTGCGCTTCATGAGAGAATTAGGTGCACAATCGTCTGGATGACCAAAAAGCTTTCCGTAGACTACGGCTTCAACGACGAGCGCAATAAGACCGTAACCAATGGTAATGATAAGGCCCGCGAGCCAATTGACTCTAAAGATAAAGAATAGGATGACCGCTACTGCAGTAAGCGCATCGGCATACATGTCGTACTTGGCGGCATATTTGCGATACTTCGGCGTCTTATTCTTCGGAAAGGGCCACCTGGTAGCACAAGTACCGTCGAAGGCATCGGTAAGCTCGGCAATTACGAAAAGTAAAAATCCAATGCCAATATTGCTAGCTTCGCTGTCAAAAATCGCCAAGATAATAAGCGTAGTAGCAAGAATAAAACGAATGAGCGTAAGAATGTCGGCAAGATATTTCTTCATAGGATAATTATATCATGGTTAAAGAGTATTATAGTACCTATGGTGCAGGCGGAGTGACAACATTAGCTGTAATAGTAAAATTAAGCGTGGTGGTATAGCTACCAGGAACAGTTTCGAGATCGAGCCTGGCGCCTAGGCTGATTATGGTAGAGTCACCAGAAACACCAGTGACGCCAGTGGCGACTTTGATTTCTTCGGAGGTGGTAGAGGCGGGGAAATAGTTATTACCGCCAATAGCGATGCCCCAGTGATTAACTGGTATACTATTCAAAGCATACCCAGTGTTGTTATTATTATCTTCTAATGTGGGTATAGTATCATTATTTTCAGAGGTGAGGTCAGTAGTGGAACTTACGCTCATACTAAGCTTATAGCCAACTGAGTCATTAGTGTAAGCATTAACGGTAAACGTGGTAGAACCCGGTGTACCGCTGCTAGATGGGCGAATGGTTAGAGATGGAGAAGTGGTGGATACAGAAATAGCTATTGAAGATTCTAGCTCAGCAGAAAAAGTGATATCATCGTCGGCAGAAGCAACAGAGTTAAAGCCAAAAATGGCCACAAAGACAACCAGAGTTGCCAGAAGCACCCTAGATGTGACTCTGTTTATTTTATTCATAAGTTTATTGTAGCACAAAAAAGTTTTTTACAATAGCGTTTTCATGATTTTTTCGAGGTTGTCAATCTTAATAGTAACGTCATTCTGGCCGCGGTTGGCAAGCATTTTTTGGCTGATTTTATTAATAATATTTGGATGTGCTAAGACATCTTCTAAGGCCTTCGCCATTTGAGCTGGATAGGGGTCAGGAGAAAGAATATACTCTCCCGGCAACAAAGCCTCGGCTAAATCTGGGTCGGCGATAAAAACTGGCACACCAAAAGCTTCAGCTTCAATTAAAGTCATGCCGAAAGTATCAAAATTATAAGAGACCAGTACATCTAGATGTGCCTTTAAGAGTTCTTTTCTGATAGTTTCGAGATTAACATTGCCATAAAAAGTAACATTTAAACGATGGCGTTTTGCATAACGGCGAGCCTTTTTAAGATCGGAACCGGCACCATAGACAGCAAGATGATATTTGCCGTTAACTTGTGCGAGCGCTTGCAAGAATGGTAAGATACGCTTTTCGCCAGAGACACGCGAATGCCAAATAATTTCAAGTGTACCGCTTGGCTCTAAAGTCTTAGGGGCAAGCTTTTTTGAGAGTGTTTGTGCATCTAGACCGTGATGCAAAGCGATGATTTTGCGCTTAACACCATAATGAATTAGCTTTTGGCGGAAATGATTAGACGGGGTAATGATGAGGCTAGCAGCATTGGCATGATTGACCATTAGAGTCCACATTTTAGCTTTGGCAATAGTATTGGCTAGATAGTTGTCGCGCTTAACTTTGATAGGGTGAGGTAAATACCATGAGTGAAACCAATTTAACATGGTGGCGACAAAGGTGCGCAAGCCAAAGGGAATTAAGTTGGCTTCACCAACATCTTCGCGGCCATGCATGACTTGAATACTAGGGATGCCTAATTTTTTAGCGAGCCTTAGGCCAGCAATAGAACAACCTGCTTCATAATGGACATAGAAAATATCAAAGTCTTTAATCTCCGGGTGAGTTTTTAAAAGCCATTTTTCGATGACGCCCGGACGACGGGCGATGGGCGTAAGACCACGTCCGAAAACTTTACAACTTGGCACTGGATAAATATGCTGACTTGCAAGTTTCTTAAGCTCTTTTGGGGTGCGCGGATAGGAGCTGGAAAAGACATAGACCGTGTGGCCCCGACGTTCGAGCTCAGCTTTTTCGATATTAATGTTGGTAACAATACCGCCAGTAAGATCAAGGTAGCAATCTGAGAAAAATGCAATTTTCATGTTTTTATGATAGCACGAAACACCACGTGCCGCAGTAATAACTTTATTCCGCTTTACTCGCTTTGGCTCTTTTCACTATAAAGACAGTGCCAACAAATAGCACAAGTACCATTATTTCAACTAACCAAGCTATTAATAAAGTGCTGCTTACATTTTTCTTCTCGGTTATCCCGCCCATCATACCAGTAGCATTGCTATAAGAAACTTCTGTACCATTGACGTAAATTTTATAGGATTCATTTTCTAAATCTGCACTACTGTACAGAATTGTTCTAAATGTGCGGTCTGTAGTGAATTCGTAAATTGTATTACCCGAGTTATCTTTGATTACGACAGTTGACCCTGCTGCAACCTGAGAATTAAGGCTGGCATAAAAGAATTTTTGTTTTGATTCGCTTGAAATTTCATCAACCATATTGCCAGTTGCAAGTACGGTACCGCCATTTATATAAGTACCGCTACCAGAATCTAACCCTGCATCTTGGGAATTCGGGTGCGCATAGGCAAAGATTTCGCCACCATTAATAATCAGCTTTCCGTTTGAATCAATCGCATCGCCCTCGTCGGCGTCTTCCGCAATTTTAGCAATCATTGAAGCAACGTTAATTGTTAAGTCATTTCTGACTGTAACGCCGCCCGTGCTAGCCGTAGTAGTATTTAAGCAGTCGTCTTGCGCGTAAATTTCATAATCGCCAGTACCGCCATCAAAAGTAAGATTGCCTTTAGTTTCAACGCCTTCTTTGTTTTTGCTAGTAATGCTTAAGAATCCTTCACCAATAAAATATAAGTCTATATCCGAACTTACCGCGCCGCTTGCTTTATAAAACAAATATGGATCACCATCTTGCAAATCTTCGCTATCTGCCTGCACGGTCGCAAATAAAATATTCTCGATTTGACTGCTCGTATAGATGCCATAGTAGCTTGAATAACTATTATAGTTTGTAAGTGCATCGCCCGAGTAATAGCTACTATAATTTGAAAGCTCATCTGAGCCAAGCAAGCTAACCTTTTTAAGTTTCCCACCTTCTAGATAATTGTTGGTGCCGGAAACAGTCTTGATTGTAACTTTAGCGTCGGTATAGTTTTTATCTTTGTTGTAAACATAGACGGCTGGTGCTTTTTTAGAGTCAGTATCGACTGATGCATTGTTTAAAATAATATTGATTTCGCCACTTACTCCGTTCGTATTCACAGCAATCATGGCGCCAGTAATTTCGCCAGAAAATTGATAGTTGCCAGCGGAATTGATATTAATAACTTTGATTTCTAGTGTCTTAATCTTTACATCGTTTGATGCGGCGTCAATAAAATCGTCTAAGTCTGGAGTTTTTACTTCTGAAACGCCATCAAATAGAAAATTTGTTACATAGATATTCGGCAAACTGTTTGTGTTATAGTCGGCAAGAAAAGTTTCTAAGCTACTATATTCTTTTAAATTTAGGTCGTTTAAATTGATCGTGATCGTATCTATTGCGTTTGCTTTCAGCCCGAAACTAAAGATTCCTATGAGTAGAGCGCATATAGTTATTAATGTCTTTTTCATTTATACTCCCTGACTTAATTAGATTGCGAGTTACTATTTGCCGGCATGCTATTTGGCGGAGTGCCTCCGTTCATCCCGCCATTCTCGCCACTTGGTGGAGTACCTGGCGCCTGTAGGTCTTGCTGGGTGCCAGGATTGCTGGTGCTTTCGGCTAGTGTGTAAAAATAAATTGAGCCAGTCGATATAATTGCGCCCAATAATATGCCAACTATTAAGAAAATAATTTTATCCTTCATATATAAAATCCTTATGTTAACTATCTGATTCTATTATAACAATTAGAACTTAAGCGGAGCTTAAAATTTTCAGTTTAAAAAATAAGGCCTTCGGCCTTTATTGGTGGGCAATATGCATTACCCATTGAACATAATTATATCACTCTTAAAGGACTATTCCTAGTAGTTGATTGGCTATTTATGAACCCTAACTACGATCCAGAACCGATGGTGCTGCCAAAAGAAAAATACCCTGTTATTCACGATTGGAAATGGTAATAAGGAATTACAAGGCAATGAACATTGAACCTAAGGGATATTAATCCCTTTCAATGTCAATGTTAAAATAGGGATACTATTAGCCAAAAGGAGTGTTTATGGAAAGAAATGCAATATCAGCAACCAATGAGAGTGAGCTATCGGAGCAGATTCAGCGAGAGGCGAACGAGTTTGCTAAACTAATTCTCGATATCTATCGTTCCGAAAAGAGAAATAAGACAAAAAACAGCGAAGAAACGGAGTAGAGATGGAAGAAGAACGTGAACTCACTCGCGAAGAAATGGACCGCTTAGTTAGATTCTTTGAGATATTGATAGAAATAGACAAGGAACATAAGATAGTCGCGAAGAATAAAGCGCTATAATATAAGAAATACCGCCTTAAAGGCGCAACCTCAAAGAAACGAGGTTAACATGACAAAACGCCACACATTTAGAAAGACAAAACCCGGTAAACCAATACCGGTTACTGCTCGAGAGTTAGAAAGCTTTATGCTCGAACATAAAGGCAAGTTTAACTCGCGCGAATACGACAAATTCGAGCGTATGGAACTTATTGATTCTCCGGTTCGTGACGCGATCCATGAATTAAAGACTTATTCCCTAGAAACATTAGCACAGCGCTTTGATGTGCGGCTTCTCGGCCGCGGAAAGCGCGTTTTTGCGCGATTAGACAGCGAAGACGACACTTGGTACCATTTCTCACTTGCATACATTCCACGCGCACTAAATAACCGTGGCGTAAACGACGCAATAGTCCAGATGTTCTTTATTGGTAAATGGAAAGTCGGTAAGCTTTCGCTTTGGGCAGAGCCGGAAGATATCGTACATTACGGCCACGATTCTAATAAAACATTCTGGTAATTCGTCAATAGGTAGTATCCACTTGATCACAATCGGGTTTTGAAAGTTATTATGCAGAAAATAGGGGTGGGATTTTTTCTTGACGTGAAACGGCAAAATGTTGCGATATAAAAAGCTGCGTAAAGAGTAAAAACTCCTTAAATATGCTATAATTACTCTATGCAGAATCATCAGAAAAAAGGAACTTTTATCGTTTCTGGGCGCAAACTTTGGCCGCACGAATTACACGTTGCCGAAATCCTAACTATGGCCGGACACGACATTGAGTTTCTAGAAGAATCAAATTTACACACAGCTGATATCTTATTAGACGGGGTAGAATACGAAATAAAATCGCCAAAATCTTCTACCGCTAACTCCCTAGAACATCTTCTAAAGAAAGCTTTGAAACAATCCCCGAACATCATTATCGACACATCTCGTATGAAAAACGCCCGTGATGATAATACTCGTAAATTCTTAATAGCTCAGGCTAAATCTAGGAAACAGATTAAAAAATTAATCATGATCACAAAACAAGGCCGAATTATTGACATTTCTGCTCTGATTTGATACAATAATAGTATCGAAGCACTCGCACGGCGCCGAAGGTACCTACCGCGAGAGCTTCTTTTTTGTGGTATAATTAAGGTATCGAAGTTCTTGCACGGGGTGTAATGCTCCTACCGCAGGAGCTTCATTTTTTTGTGCTATTTATATGATATAATTATATTGCAATTATCTAAATTATTCGTCAGAAGCATATATTCAATGCTTAACGGATAAAATGGCATCGTAAGGTGTCTGACCGTTAAGCCTTCTGGCGAAAAGTTAGATAATTGCACCCTTGCGGTGCCATTTTTAATTTGTTACGTTAAAAGATCCAAAGGAGGTATATGGATAAAAAAGATGAAATAATACAAAGTGGCGAATCTAGCGGAGAGCTTGATCCTGGAATTCAGGCGCTTGCAGATATGGCAGATAAAATGGGCGAAGGTAGTCCCGAGCCTGAATATAATGAATTTGGATTTAATAGCGAGGGAATGCATAAAAACGGAACGAAGTATGATGACGAAGGTTACGGAGCGGATGGGTTTGATGAGGATGGTGTAGATAGAGAAGGTTTTGACAGAGAAGGATTTGGTAGCGACGATCGCGATAGAGAAGGCTTTGATCGAGAGG
>CAZLPA010000011.1:0-20524 GCA_964561295.1 uncultured Candidatus Saccharibacteria bacterium
TTTTAATATCTTTTGCGGAGATTCTTGTAATTTTTGTTCCTGTTTTTTTATTTTCTACCACCTCAGCTTCTTGAATCTTTTTTAGTTCCTTAGTCATCGCTTTATCCGTCGCATCATCCATATCATCTCTTGCTCTTGCATAAATAATCTTCTGTTGCAAAATTGTAATCATATTGCTAAGGAAATAATAAAATGCCAAAGCCCCGTGCAAGTTAACCATAATGATAAACATCATTATCGGCATCATCTTGGACATTTGCCCAGACGTAATATTGTTTATTTCACTATCATCAATTTCTTTACCGTTCTTAGCATCTCTAATTAAATCACGAAACTTTTTACTTTTACTAGACTTACCGGAAGGCATTTGCTGTTTTGTTACAAAATATTGTGCTAAGGCCGCCGCTATCGCACAAACCAACATAAACACTGCACTCCAAGAAAATCTCGCCGGATTTATCACGTCGCTTGCCCTAGCGGTCAAATTAATCACTCCAAAAAGTTGCGGGTGAAAATCATATTCTATTTTTTCCTCAGCCGGAATTTCCTCATTCGCTAAATCTGCCAAATAAGCTTCCTGTTTTTCCTCTAAACTTGCAATCTCAGAGCCTTCATAAGCCACTATATCATAAGCTCTGTTCATCAAATTATCAGTCGGCAATGGTGTTGCAATCACTCGAATCGCCGAAAATAACGCAATAAATATTGGTAGCTGAATAATTAACGTCAATATAGATGCAAACGGCTTTACATTATACCGTTTATATAGATCCATCGTCTGCAATGACTCTAATTGCTTATTACCATTACAATTCTTCCTTATTTGCGTTAACTCTGGTTGTATCTTCCGCATTAATCTCGTTTGCTTAAGCTGTCGCTTCGTCAAAGGCAACATTAAAAGTTTCACTAGAATCGTAAATATTATAATTGCTAAACCAAAATCTCGCACCAAGTTAAATATCACAAACAAGACATTAACAATTGGCCTTACCACTATTAAATCAATAAAATTAAACGGTCCGCCTGTAACAACTGAGCCCACTACGAAAGCAAGCACTAAAGCCCAAATTACTATCTTCTTCACACTCACATTTTTCATTTACTCTCCTTATTATAGCATATCTTAGACTCTGCGACTAGCTCCCCCAACATCTTTTCTAATTCACCAAACGGCATCGTCGCCACATCGCTAGAAAATACCACAAAAACATAATCCATTTCCTTTGGTATATGTTCTATATTTTTCCGTAAAGCTTCATATATTCTTCTGCGCACCCGATTCCTTCCCACCGCAGATTTTATAACCTTCTTCGAGACTACCACCGCAACCCTCGTAAATTTTCGCGTATTTCTCACAAAAACCAACGACATCTTCGACTTACGAATCGTCTTCCCTTTCTGATACACATACCTCACTCCTCCACGCGAGTGAAATCTATACTTCTTGCTAAGCATAATATATATTATATACCAAAAAAGCCCCTTAGGGGCCTTTTTAAGCCGTTAGTCGTGCACGTCCCTTCAAACGACGACGCGCTAAAACCTTACGGCCATTAGCAGTAGCGTTTCTTTTCATGAAGCCATGCTCAACTTTACGTTGACGCTTGTGTGGCTGATATGTTCGCTTTGGCATATTATTCCTTAAAATTTAATTTTTCTCAAATTCTTGTTATAGTATACCTCATTTTTCCACAATTTTCAAGCTGTTTTCCACACCTTCTTAGAAGAAAAAACTTTCCTGTGGAAATTTCTACCTCTGTTTATATAAAACACATATTATAAAATACTTTTTTCTACTTTTTCCTGTGGAAAACTCCCTTATCTTATGCTATACTCTACTAAAAGGAGGTCAAGTGTACAACGTTTGGGAAAATGTTTTAGCCGAGATTGAGCAGAAAATCTCTCCAGCTAATTTTTCCACTTGGTTCCAAGATACTTCTCTTCTCTCAACCGATGATGGCAATATCGTCATAGGTGTTAAAAATTCTTTTTATATTAAGCAGCTCCGTACTCGTTTTGTCGATATAATTACCGAATCTCTTACCAAAAACAACGTCACAGTTAAAACTATTGATTTTGAAGTCAAAACCAATAGTAAACCAAAAGTTCGCCCACGCGAAATCACCGCTCTTACGAATTCCATTAAAGACCATTTAAAACCAATTCGTAAATCACTTGAATCTGTCGATAACGGCCTCAATAACAAATATACCATCGAAAACTTTGTTGTCGGATCCAATAATGACCTTGCTTTCTCTGCTGCCAAAAGCATCATTGATACACCTGGTACTCGCTATAATCCATTCTTCCTCTATGGTGGTCCAGGCCTTGGCAAAACTCATCTCGTTCAAGCTATCGGTAATGAATTACTCAAACGTAATCCTAACTACAAAATATTGTACACCCCCATTTCTCACTTTTATTCAGATTTTATCGATGCCATCCAAAATGGTAAAGGTCGTGAATTTAATCGTAAATTCGAAAAATTAGACTGTCTCATCATTGATGATTTTCAATTCATCGTCGGCAAAGAAAAATCTCAGGAAGAATTCTTCAATATCTTTAACGATCTTTATCAATTAAATAAACAAATTATTGTTACCTCGGATCGCCTTCCGTCTCAAATCAAGACTGTCGACGAACGTCTCGCCACTCGTCTTACCTGGGCTGGCGCTTTCGATCTTCAGCTTCCTAAATTCGAAGACAAATGTGCTATTCTTAAAGCCAAAGCCGAACTCATGGGAGCCGAAATCGAGCCTGAAGCTATTGAGTACATCGCCGAAAACGTCAATACAAATATTCGTGATCTCGAAGGCGAACTCTCTACTATTCTCCTCATGTCCGAAGTCCGCGGTCTCACCCCACTGGAGTTGATTCATAATGGCTCCGCTAACATTAATAAAACTTCCAAATTACGCCCAGTCTCTAGTAAACAAGTTCTCGAAAAAGTTGCTAAATATTATCAACTTTCCGTCAAAGAGCTTTGTAGTAAATCTCGTGTCTCCAACATTAAAACCGCCCGCCAAGTCGCTATGTTCATTTTATCTAAGGAGCTCTCCATGAGCACCACTAAAATCGCTAATGAAGTCGGCGTCAAAGATCATACCACCGTCATGCACGGTATCAAAAAAATCGATAATGACCTCAAACTCAATTTCACACTCCGCGATCAAATTGAAGAGATTAAGGAAAAAATCTATGGCTAGAAATGTGGAAACATTGTGTAAAACCCTGTCGAATTATTCGCGAACAATTTTTGTAAAACTTTGTGAAAAACTTTTTTCCGCATTTTCTATGTGTAAAACAACACCTTTCCCACAACTTTTATCACCCATTCTCACAACCTTTCCCACAACTTTTCGCTCTCTATTTATATCAATACTTTTCCACTTTTCCACCAAGTCTATTACTATAACTATAAATAATTTAGAAGAAAGGATTTAAATGGAAATTGAAGTTGCACAAGAAAAGTTATCAAAAGCTTTAAATAATGTTAGTCGTATAGCTGTAGGTAAAGTTACTCTACCAGTCCTTAATAATGTTCTAATTCGTGTAAATAACAAAAAAGTATCTCTAATCACTACCAACCTAGATATGGCAATTATTGATTTCTTACCAGTCTCAGATTCTAAAGATGGAGTTATTACAGTTCCAGCTAAGCTTTTAGCAGAATTCGTCTCTAATCTGCCAAAAGGCGAAAAGGTTAAAATTGCATCTAAAGATACTAAGATTACTATTTCCGCCGGTAAATATACATCCACTATTAATGGTACACCAGCTGACGATTTTCCAGAACTTCCAGAGATTAATGAAAAAAATGCTGTTATTTTTAAGATGAGCGTAGATGATTTTAAGACTGGTATTTCCGAAGTTGCTATTGCTAGCTCTAACGATCTTACGCGACCAGCTCTTACGGGTATATATTTTAATACCAATGATAAAACCCTCGCTATAGCTGCCACAGACGGCTATCGTCTCGCTGAAAAGAAATTGATTAAAGATGTCAAAAGTGAAATTAGTGTTATCGTGCCCACTAATTCCCTTCAAGAAGTCCTTCGAGCCATCAACGATGAAATGGAAGAAATTGAAATCTCCTTTAATGATGATCTAGTTCGTTTCCGCCTTGGTGAAATTGAAGTTATATCTAAACTTATTGATGCCAGCTTCCCAGACTATAGGCGTCTTATCCCGAAAGACAATAATATAAAACTTGAACTAAATCGTGAAGAAGTCACTAGAGTTACTCGGTTAGCCGCGCTATTTGCTCGTAATGTTAATGGGTCTATTGTCTGTGAATCCAAAAAACCTAATCTATTTTCCGTTAAATCAGTTGCTAGTGAGCTCGGCGAAAACGATTCTTCTATTGAGACTGATGTTAATGAGGAAGGCAAAGTTACTCTTAATTCTCGTTTTCTTATGGATGCACTTAACGTCTTAGAAGATAAAGACATTATCTTTGAATTTTCTAACCATGTCTCACCGATTCTGCTTCGCAATAAGAAAAACAACGACTACACTCACATCGTAATGCCACTCAACTCATGATTATTAAGAATATCTCACTTACCAACTTTCGTAATCATACTTCATACCACCTAGAATGCCAAAAAGACACCACTTTAATTCTCGGCAAGAATGGCTGTGGAAAAACTTCAGTTTTGGAAGCTATTTATATCTTGCTTCGTGGTAAAAGTTTTCGTTCTGTTGATTCGGAAATTATCAAGCGTGACACAGATTTTTACCGCATCGAAATTGAATATGATAACGGTGAGAAAAATGTAGTCACCTATGATGGTAAAGATAAAACTTTTTTCATCCTAGATAAAAAATTTCGTCGCCTACCAACCAAATATAAATACCCCATCGTTCTTTTCTTACCTTCCGATCTTAATCTTATTAGTGGTTCGCCATCGCGTCACCGCGAATATTTCGACCATTTCTTTAGCCAAATCAGCGAAGAATATAATAATGCTATTTCCAAATATAACAAAGCTTTGCATCAACGCAATGAACTTCTTAAAGACGAAACTATTTCTAGCTCTTCCCTTTTTTCTTGGAATCTCTTACTTGCCAAATATGGTACTACAATTTTTAACTTACGCCAAAACTTTATTGCTAATATCAATAAGACTCTTAATACTACTTACTATTCAATCGCTAAAAATAATGACGAAGTAGCTCTTGTCTATAAAACCGAAATTACAAACGCTAATGTAGACTCTTTTCTCGCCACCCTTGAACAAAATTTTAAAAAGGATCTGTATTTAGGGCATACTACTTTTGGTGTTCATCGTGACGATTTCGAATTCTTTTTCAATGGTTGCCCAGCCGACGGCTCCGCCTCAAGGGGTGAAACTCGCTCCATTATTCTTGCTCTTAAATTCGTAGAAGCGGACTTTATATATTCTAGGCTTCGCCAAAAACCCATCGTTCTGCTCGACGATGTTTTCTCGGAATTAGACGACGCTCGTCGTAAATGCTTAGTAAATAACTTCAAAGACCATCAAGTTATTATTACTAGTGTCGAAAATCTTCATCTTAACGACTAGCTATATCGTAATAATTATTCAAAAACGCCACCACTGGGTTCTCTGCGCCCTCGAAAAACCTCATACTACTATATGCAGTTTCATCCCCATCATATTGTCTTAATGCCGCTGTTGCCCTTGCTAAAGACACATATCGTTGCGCATATTTATAAGTCTGCCAGTCGCCATTATTACTCGAATTTACAAATGCTGCCCCTGATGCAATTCTTTTACTGCTCTCAGAAGATCCCAAAAAAGTTTTTATCATGGTTAGAATATCAGACAAAAAACTTATTTTCGTCGAACCACTATTGATTGAATCTAAGATACCACCGTCAGTTACTCCTATCGGGGTTTGTCTTTCATCATTATATTTAATAAAATCAGCCAGCACTGAGTTTTGTTTTATGGTTCTTACGCCATTTTCAAGAATAGTATTAGCCTCCACGAATGCCACAAACCCCGCATCGTTAAAGGTATCATTTAATGTAGAAGTATCAAAAGTTGCTATCATTGAGCAAGTCGCCGAACCTACCGCTGAAATTCGTTGCATCGTCTCACAATCACCAAAATTAGATAAATATTGGTCCGCTTCGTCGTCCGCATAAGTTGCCGGCAATAATGCTCCAATTGCACTTGTTACCATTTTTGGCATAATTGCCATCTGGCTTAATAGTGTGCCAGATTTACTCAATGAAATTGCTAATTTGTACATAATGGAACCCAGAAAAGTATTTTTAGAAGTCACATCAAATGGACTCCGGTTTAATCTATCTGTTGCCGCATCCATAGCTAAAATTGTCGAATTCAATCGCGCGTAAGACTTAACCGCCTCCGCATCACCAGCGGTAGCTCCGCTCGCCTTAGCAAGTTCCTTCCCTACATTTACAGCGCCTTCAACCAACATTTCCCCCCCACTAATTCCTTTAATATCGCTAAAAGAATTGTCAATTAGCGAGCTAGACACAGTTGGAATTACCGCCGACAAAGCTTCTGACGATGCCCCAGCGCTACCATTGTTAATATATCTTCCAATCGAACCTCGCACCCTCGAAGCAGCAGATGTCACTGTGCCATTTAAGGTATCGCCGTCTGCCATTACACCAGTACGGTTCTCCACTGTTTTCAATATCCTGTCAGATGCATAGTTTTTCACCTTTTCCGCTTCAATCCTTTCTCCAGATAAAATCGCATACATACTAGGAGATTCCACCATGCTGCCACTCACCTTTATTACTTCGCCAGTTTCAACATCTACCACTTCCGTTTCCTCACTTCGGTATAAATAATTCATCGCATCATTAATTTTTGACTCATTCCCATCCCCAGCTTTCATTTTGCTGATATTCTCCATGAATGCCAAAAACAATAAACTTGATTTCTGCTCTTTTGACACAGTATCAGCCACATTAAGCGCGTTTGCTGCGTTCATTGTTGCTTTGTTGCTGCTCTCGGCCGTATTTTTATTACTCACCGCCTCTACAAATCCAGCTGCTGAAGCACTGCTAGAATCTACTGCCACTCCGGTAGTCCCATAATAAGTTATCGTTTTTGTCTCACCATTTTCCTCTATCGTTTTTTCCATTAAGGCTACGCTGTTCACATCAATATCGCTTCCTTCACCCACTATCTTACTCATTACCTCATCAAAATCAGCATCTTTTGTATAATTATTTCGATTCGTTCCAATTTTTTTGAACACTTGGTTAGCAGATTCATCATAATAATATGCTGCTCGGCTATAAGTCGCCTTGTTGAATGCATCATAGAGCTGCACATCACTCTTTACCGCTTCCGCGAATTCAGAAGCAGTAATAATTTTGCCGTTATTTTTAATCACTAGACTTTGATTATGCTGGTTGCCCTCTACAAACTCTCCGTCCAGCATATATCCCACTAAGACATTATTATCTTTTAATCTTGCCGCCGTGTTTTCTGGCACATCACCAGAAGCTAAAGCTTGCTGAAAAACTAAGATTTTACTCTCTATCGCATCAGCATACTGTACATCTGTTGCCTCAATCAGACGGTCCGATATCACCGAAGGCACCAGATTTCCCGAATTAAAAAACACCAAAAATACTGCTAAAATTGCCGTCACAAAAAACGCCGCCCCAAAAGATTTCTTCTTACTGGATTTTTGCGAAACTTTACCAGTTACATGAGAAACAAACTGATTATTCTTCAGTGCTTCCCTTTCGTTTGCCTTCAAGACTTCTTCCGCAGACATGTATAAATTATAACATATTTTTGATATAATATAAACCATGATTAGGGTAGAAAAGATTATTCCTGGCGGTGAAGCCCTAGGCACTGCTGCCGATGGTAAAAAGATTTTTTTCTGGAATGCTCTTCCTGGCGAAACAGTTATAGAATATCAGACCACCAAAATCAAATCCAACTTCGAAAAAGCGGTTGCGCTTAAAATTATAGACACATCTTCGCATCGCGTCAACCCCAAGGACACCTGTTATCTTTCCACATCACCTTGGCAAATCATGGATTATGATTACGAGTTGTCCCTAAAACAAGAACTTGTTACTGAAATTTTCCGTGAACATCAAATTTCCATTACCACTCCTGAAATCATCACGGATAATCAATATTATTTTTATCGTAATAAAATGGAGTATGCTCTCTATTGGGATAATGCTACTTCTAAAATTAAACTTGCTTTTCATGCTCGCGGCTCGCATGCTAAATTACCCATTACTTCCTCATCTATTGAGCGCCCCGAAATTTTCACTGCCGCCCAAAAGATTGTAGACGACCTTAATTACAAGAAAGAAGAGGCACGTCGTTATCAATCGCTTCTCCTTCGCTGTAACCAAGCTGGCCAAATCTCCGGTGGTCTTTTCGAAAACGGCAAGCCACATCCTATTTTTCCAAATCTTACCGATAAAATTTTAGATCACAACTATTCCTATTCTCCCAATGGTTTCTTCCAAATTAATCTCCCAGTTTATGAACTTGCCCTTGTGGAGATTAAAAAGCATATCGTCACCGATAAAGTTCTTGATCTTTACGCCGGTGTCGGCACTATTGGCCTGTCTGTCGCCCGCGACAGACACCTTACTTTGGTTGAGAACAACGAATCGGCCTATTTAGAATTAGAAAGAAATATCGCCATTGAGAAAAATGACAGTATTCTTGCTATTCTTGCCAAATCCGAAGACGTTACTAACTACATTATTCCCAACACCACCGTTATCATTGATCCACCTCGAGCGGGCTGTGACATTAAGCTCATCAATCGTTTATTAGAAGTCAAGCCACCTAAGATTATTTATCTTTCTTGTAATCCTGCTACCCAAGCCCGCGATGTTAAATACCTTCTAGAAAAGTATCAAATTGAGCAAGTCAAAACTTTTAATTTCTTTCCTCGTACTCCCCACATTGAAAACCTAATTGTGTTATCATCATAATATGAACCAAACTAAAAAATACTTGTTTATTGCGATTAATTTATTCATCGTTATCACTACTATTATTATGGTGACCATTACGTTAGTCTTTGGTTCATGGGCGGCCAGAAAAGATGGCGGTCCTTTCGAATATTGGCAACACATCATAACTTTTACGATTTTAAGCAACATTTTTCTTGGTCTTGTAGCTGGCGCTTCTGCCGTGATTGGGCTTTGTCGTCTCAAATCCAAGAATTTCCTACCGAAGCAGTTACTAACATGGTATCTTGTCGCGGCAAGCTCCGCTATGCTTACCTGCCTTACTGTTATCTTCTTCCTTGCTCCAGTTCGTGCTGCTTCCGGTAAGGACTACTTCGACATGATTCTTGGACCAATGTTTTTTCTTCACTTCTTTAATCCTATTCTTGCTGCCATTACATATATATTTCTCAGCGGCCCTCAGAAATCCACACCTAAAGATCGCATACTTTCTATTTTGCCACCAGCTATCTACGCCATTCCCTATCTCATTAATGTAGTCTTTCTAGAAAACTGGCCAGATTTCTATGGCATCACATTTGGCGGCCAGCTTATTTTTGTCCCCTTAGTTTTTCTTGGCTTTTGCACCGTCGTTTTCGCTATTGCTAGCGGGCTTTCTTATTGCCACAATCGCCAAATCGCGATAAAATAGAGATGACGGAAAGGTGGCCGAGTGGTTGAAGGCGCACGCTTGGAAAGCGTGTGACGGGGCAACCCGTTCGCAAGTTCGAATCTTGTCCTTTCCGCCAGATTAATGACAAAAGATGAACGAAGATATTATTAAATTAAAAGGGCTTACTAAACGTTACGGGTATGGAGATACCGAGTCCTTTGCTCTTAAGGATTTCGATCTCACCATTAAACGTGGCGAGTTTATTATGATCATGGGCCCTTCCGGCTGTGGCAAAACTACCCTGCTTAATATCATTGGCCTTCTTGATCGTGCCACCAGTGGCGAATATACCCTAAATGGTGAAGATGTCGCTAGTATTTCAGCTCGCCGCCAAGCCCGTTTGCGCGCCAAAAAAATTGGTTTCGTTTTTCAAAATTTTAATCTTATTCAGGATCTTTCTGTACTTGAGAATGTCGCTCTTCCCCTAGTTTATGTTAATCAGCCCCGTACCGTACGCCTTAAAAATGCCTCAAATGCTTTGCGTCGTTTTCATCTTCAAGAAAAAGAATATTATTTGCCTTCACAGCTCTCCGGTGGCCAGCAACAACGTGCCGCCATCGCTCGCGCTATTGTTTCTGATCCGGAAATTATTTTAGCCGATGAGCCTACCGGCAATCTCGATTCTCGTTCGTCAAATATTGTCATGGAAGAGTTAAAGGCTATTCACGAAGAAGGTAACACTATTATCATGGTCACGCATAATCCAGCCCTTACAACCTATGCTACACGTGTTATCAACATGCTCGATGGGCAAATTGACACTGACATTAAAACTGTTGCCGATCACAATCTTCCGCGTCCAATCAGTACCAAAACTAAAAAGCGCAAACGCCGTACCAGCAGGAGGAAACGTTAATGTCGTTACTATTTCGTACTCACCTAAGATTAGCCCGCACCTCCATTAGAGAAAATCGTACACGTTCTTTCTTGACCTGCCTTGGTATTGCCATTGGCATCGCTAGCATTATCTTAATCCTTTCCCTTACTGGTAGCATTTCCAAATTAATTTCCGACGAAGTTTCCGATATTGGTGCCGACCTCATCGTTGTTCGTCCTAGCACCACTAAAGATTCAATCACTTCAATTGTTGAAGAGCTTACTTCTTCTAGCTCATTTCAGAAGAGCAACCTTGCCATATCCGATGTTGCAGCCATTGCTAAACTTGATCAAGTTTCCGCCGTCGCTCCCATCGCCGTTTCTTCAAATACCGTTACGGACGGAGACAACACTATTGCCTCAGCTACCATTTTAGGTACTACGCCCAGCTTTAATTCTATTGAACCGCTAGCTCTTCGCTACGGTTCTTTTCTCAGCGAAAAGAATAAAGCCACTTCGGTAGTAGTAGGGCATACTCTGTCGTTGCTTTTATTTAATACGTCTAACCCAGTTGGCCGTACTCTCACTTTCCATGGTCAGAGGTTCATTGTTATCGGTGTGCTTGAGGAAGTCACCAAATCTATTAATTTTGATAATGTTGATTTCGATAATGCTCTTATTATGGATATTGATACGCTAGACAATCTAGTTAATGCTTTACAAATCCAACAAATCAACGTCCGTGTTGCTACTACCAGTGCCCTAGACTCGGTTGCCGAAGATATCAAAACTACTCTCATCTCCAAAAATTCCGGTGACACCAATTTTAGCGTCGCTTACGGTGATGAAATTACCCATCCAGCTAGCTCACTCCTTAATATTATTTCCGGTATGCTAGCTATCGTGGCAGGTATCTCTCTTGTAGTTGGCGGTATCGGTGTCATGAATATTATGTTAGTATCTGTAGCCGAACGCACTCACGAGATTGGTATTCGTAAAGCTGTCGGTGCATCCTCAAATGATATCCTTACGCAATTTATGTTTGAGGCCCTCATTTTATCAATCCTCGGTGGCTTTTTAGGAATTATTTTGGGCTACATTTTCGCTTTTCTGGTTTCTATTATTACTCCGTTTACACCGTATATTAGCTGGGAAATAATTGTAATTACCCTTCTCACCACTATATTAGTTGGAATTATCTTCGGCATTTACCCAGCCCTCAAGGCTGCTAGTAAAAACCCGATTGAATCACTAAAACATTATAGGTAACCATGAAAGAGAAACTTGAACAACTCCCCTTCTATAACTCAGCGGTATTGCCATATCATTACCTGCAGTCAGTAATTGCCGGTGTTAAATATGGTTTTCCAGGCAAAAAACTGCGCATAATTGGTGTCACTGGTACCAATGGCAAAACCACCACCTGTTTTATGATTTGGAATATGTTGAACCAAGCCGGCCACAAAACCGGCCTTATGACTACCGTTGCCTGGGGCGTTCAAAAACTTACTCCCGAACTCGGTCACATGACCACCGTAGACGCTTTTACGCTTAATCAACGCATCGCCAAAATCGCTCAGGAAGGTGCTGAATTTCTAGTACTTGAAATCACCTCCCACGCTCTCGCCGAATTTCGTACCCTCAATATTCCGATTGAAATCGCAGTCTTTACTAACCTTACGCATGAGCATCTCGATTATCACAAAACTCTTACCAATTATCGTAACGCTAAGGGTAAACTTTTTAAAAAGGCTAAGTTCAGCATTCTTAATGCAGATGATTCAGCTACTAAATATTACACTAAAATTGCACGAGAATATATCACATATGGTATAAAAAATGGCGAAAATTGTGCCACAAATATAAAGCTTACCGTTTCTGGCATAAAATATTCATTTGGTGATATAAATATAGAAACCAAAATCCCCGGCGAATTTAATGTCTATAATTCCCTCGCCGCCGTTTTAGTTGGCCAAAAATTAGGGCTGAGTAATACTCAGATAGCCGATGGTATCAAATCCCTTGATTCTGTAGAGGGCCGCATGAATATTATTGATGAAGGTCAACCCTTTACCGTTATTGTTGATTATGCCCACGCCCCAGATGCTTTAGAAAAAGTCTTTGACTCCGTTAAAAATCATAAAGGTAAAGTTATTTCTGTCCATGGTGGCGCTGGTCGTCGTGATCCCTCTACCCGTCCCATTCGCGGCGCTATTCTAGCCAAGAACTCTGATCTAGTCATTATCACCGAAGATGATTCTCGTGATGAAAACCCAGAAACTATTGCAGCGGGCTTTATTCAGGGTGCCGAGAAAGCCGGCAAAATTTTAGGCAAAAACCTCATTAAAGAACTAGATCGTAAAAAAGCCATTAAACTTGCCTTAGAATCTGCCAAACCAGGCGATTTAGTTTTAATTCTCGGTAAAGGTCACGAGAAAACTATTCTTCGTGCCGACGGCCCCCATGATTTTGAAGATATTAAAGTTACAAAACAACTTATTCGGGATTATATTCTGCAATCCCATCAATAATTTTATCAGTCTTAATATTAAGAGCTTCCGCAATTGTTGCGGCGCAAGCCATATAAGAAGCCGCCGTTTCGCCCGGTACAAAAGTCGCTACCGACACCACTTCCGACTTTATTGACAATGTAGCTTCTGTTCCCTTCGGGTATAATTTCGAGTTTAAAATCTTTACATCGCCCCCAGTCTGCCCGTAGACTAATGTCTCTTTCGTTCCCTTAAATTCAGCGAATGTTTCATAATTTATATCGTCATGATTAAGCACCACCACCTCTGGCTTCATATCGAATAAAGTCTTTTCGCAGTCCAAATACTCTTCTGCTGTCATATCTTTAAGCGAAGAAGTTACAAAATTTGTCATCGCTGCAATATGTACTGGCAAGCCATAAAACACATTATCGCGTAAGGTTGAGGCTGGCACAGTTATAATTACATAATTTGCTCCCGCTTTCCAGGCGTCACTTAAGAACTTATGAAGCATCCCCAACTTAAAAGGCTGGTCAGAAGCTAGCACTGCCACCTGCTCGCCGCTTGCTCTTAGAATCTCGTGCACATAATGCGCCACTACCACTTTTCCTGCCGTCCCAGTGATAGCAATTAACTTCATATCCTTAATTGGATTGCCATAATATGATTTCAAAATCCCAGCTTTTAATTTTTGCGATTTAGCTTTCAGCCCACCATTTTTGTTTTTGCCTTTAGACTTCTCGCGCTTTTCCATATCTTAATTTTATCACCTTTCCTTAAAAATAAAATACTCTCTACTCTACTCTAATAATTTACAAACCAAACTCACGATTAATTCTTTTTCTTTCGGTTCACTTTCCGCAATCAATAATGTTATAGCCGTAAGTGCCCGGTCGCTAATTTTTGTCTCGCCATTCTCTGCCAGATGATAGTTATTCAAAGTCAAAAACAAAATGAATAATAACGCCCCAATTCTTTTGTTGCCATCATAGAACGGATGATCTTTAATTACAAAATACAATAAATTTGCCGCTTTTTCTGGTACCGATGGATAAAGCTCTCTTCCATCAAAGCTTTGAAAAATTGTCACCAAATTTCCGTTAAAACTTTCATTTCGCTTTTTTCCAAATAAATCGCTACCTTTAACTTTCTTTCGTAACTGCTCTACTGCCTTAGAGCACATTTCAATTGTTAATTCCCTTTGCCCCTGCTTCTTATTCATGAATTTTAGATCTATACGCCCATCATCATATTCCTCAAGCGTTTTGAAGCTCCCAGCATACTTCGAAATCACTTCAAGCACACCATTTGCTTCTCCGGCATCCAGCTCGCTTCGCGCCGTCAACCGCCGCACAATATTTATCATTTCTTCCACATCATGTAGCTTCTTAATTTCTTTCTTTTCACGCATTGCTTCTAGCCGCCGTGCGTTCACCGCTACACCGTTTGTCAAATATTGTTTCAAAACTGAGTTGGCCCAAATCCTAAATTGTGTTGCTTTTTTCGAATTTACTCGATAGCCAACCGATATAATCGCATCCAAGTTGAATAAGTCTACCTCACGCCGTACGGTTCGGTTCCCTTCTTTCCGAACCTGTGCATTTTTTACACAAGTTCGTTTTTTATCTAACTCGCCATCCTTATAAATATTGTTGATATGTCGTACTATCACAGTTCTATCGACACCAAAAACGCTAGCTATCTGTTCATAAGTCGCCCAAATTGTCTCGCCCTCTGCATCAACATTAAAAATTACTTCCCCCTCTGCGCCTCGATAGATTTCAATTCGGCCTTCTTCTCCCATCTTAAGCCCATTATAACAGACGGCAAAACTATTACAAAACCTATGCTATAATAAGCTTATGGATCAAACACTTATTATGTGGATTGGCGTTGTCGTTATTTCGGCAGTTGGCACTCTGGCCCATTTCCTTTATGAACTTAGCCATCACAATCACATCATCGGCCTCTTCGCCGCTGTTAATGAAAGTACATGGGAGCATATCAAAATTGCCCTAACCCCATCACTCCTCTGGGGCCTTTTCGACGGCTATCTTTATGGCGAAAATCCCAATTATTTTTGTGCCAAACTGATAAGCTTGCTAGTACTTGTAGTTGCCATCCCAGTAATGTTTTACTCCTACAGAAAATTTGCCAAGAAATCTATCCTCTTTGTTGATATATCCATCTTTTATATTTCCATCATTCTAAGCCAGCTGGCATTCTATGCAATTATTAATCTCGCTCCAATGTGGCATATCTTCGAATATTATTCTTGCATCGGCCTCTTTATATTCTTCGGTTGCTACATGACGCTTACCTTAGCACCCCTCAAAACTTTTCTTTTTAAGGACCCCATCAATGGTAAATATGGTTTCTCTGCTCATCTTCATAAGTTTCGTAAACACTTCACTAAAAAATAGCCTCACTCCGGCTATTTAATCCATGGCGGAAGCGAAAGGATTCGAACCTTCGAGACGGTCACCCGCCCACACGATTTCGAGTCGTGCGCCTTCAACCACTCGGCCACGCTTCCACTCCTTATTCTATCATAAAAAATTATTTTTTACCACGTTTCGCAAAAATATGTTATAATAATAATGTCACTGTCAAAAGTGATGCTCATTTAATTTCTAGGTGGATGTTTAAGCATCCACATATGCACCCGTAGCTCAGCTGGATAGAGCGTTTGCTTGCGGAGCAAAAGGTCGTAGGTTCGAATCCTGTCGGGTGTACCAAAATAAAAAAAGAAGGCTGTAAAGCCTTGTTTACCCCCTTATGCATTTTTAATAAACCATTACTTATATGTTATTATTATAGCAATGAGGAGATTATCTATGGAACCAAAATCAGAACCAATATCGCCTAAAAATACTGAGGTGCCAATAGGACCATCAGCAATTTCGCCAGATGAATACAACAAAGTAAATAAGCTTAAAGCCGCAACGATCATCATAGCTATAATAGCTATTATTGGTATCGTAGCAGCAGTCATTTTTGCAGTTCTTTACTATAATAATACAAATAATAATGCGAACAGCCCAACCGTGGGGACCAATTCTGACCCCAACTTACAACTAGACGCCACGGCAGAACAAACCAAAGAAGAGGTGGAAATAACTGACGTCAATATTCTAAAAGATCTTGATGCAAAAATAGCTCTTTTGTTCAATACGGACAACACAGACCCAACATTTGCCACCGGACGCGGCATTGGGTATTATGACGAACTTCTCTTCCATAATGGAGATATCGATCAATCGAACAAAATTAGAACCATCATCAGACATACTCTCGAATTGGCTCCCCTTAGTGAAGAAGAAATCGTTGCCGCTCTCTCACAAAGCGGGATGTCCGGAAGAAACGAAGAATACTTTCGCCGAGAGTTAGCAAAAGGTGTCAAAGGAGATTTAGTAGTCCAAAAATACAAAGAAATATTCGGAGAAGATATTGCCAAAGGAGCCATTTCTAAATTCTGTGGAGAATACGAATACAACACGCAATATGATTTTTATTACAATGATGGCCTTGGATGTGGAGGCATTAGCCCATATGAGAGGTTCTATTATAAAAACCGTTATACTACTGATGGCGACTATGCATATGTTTACACGGCAACTGCCTTTCTTAATCCCACAACAACTAAAGATTCAGAAGGCTATACACACGAAGGCGTCCCATATTATGTCTATTGCGATATCGCCGATTTAGGAACTAACGGGGCGTCGGAAGGTGCTAAAATATGTGATATTTTGCAGACGGAAGAAGAGAAAGAACATTTCACTTTAGACTTTTCTAACTATAAGCAATACTCCGAATATCGTTTTATTTTCACTAAGCTCAATAATAATTATTATTTCAAAATAGTAGAAAAGATTAATTCTTAATCCTAACTATATAAAAACTTTTCCTTGCATAATCACGCAAATACAGCTATTTTTTTGTAGCGCAATACAGCATTAGATAAATGTCTTAGCGAGAGAAAAACAGATGAGACGGACAATTCCCCCTCGTCAAATTTTCTCTCAACATAGTTGCAGCCTATTCCATTAAGGTGTACCAAAATCAGAATAAGACCCCAAGGAGTTTTATTTTATTTTCATGGTACCTAATGCCATACAAAAGTATCTAATAGCAAAGCCAACAATATTAATCCAAATGCCAAAAATGGCGCAGCAAATGCTGGAACAGCAATATTTTTGGAATAATTAGTGCCATAAATTTTGCGTTCGTCCAAATACGCTTTAAACGACAGTATAGCAAATATAAAACTAACTACTAACGGTAAAGCACTTATGAGAGCAGAAACAACCAAGTACATAGAATATCCACCTTGTGGACTTTTTGCCACGCCTCCTCGCGGTATCTCAACTATGAAATACAAGATAGGAAGCGCCACCAGAATTGAAAGTATTAACGCGACCACCCCCCGTTTCTTAGATTTGTTGACAACTATATTGGCGCCATTCTTCTGATTCGGGCTACTCATGACTTTATTCTAGCACAAATATTATTCGATGTTATAATGTACTTATATGCAATGGGACAAAGCCACCGATATTATTTTAGTAGCCGCCATCGCGGTGCTAGGTGTTTTCGCTCTACTTGGCCTCTATCAATGGATTCATCGCAAATCCCTCAAAAAAGTCGACCGCACCCTTCTCGCTATGTTCCCGCCACTTGTTCTTATGGCTATCACCTATTTTATTTTCGACAAAGTCTGGATTCTAAACACTCGCCCAGACGGCTCTGGCGAGCCCAGTTTTCCTTCTAGTCACACTATGGTTGTTGCTACCATCTTTTTCTTCACCATGTTGGCTCTTCCTAAGTACGTCAAAAATAAACCATTCCGCATCGTCCTCGACCTTATCATGCTTGCCCTTATCGCCCTCACTGCCGTTGGCCGGATTCTCTCTAATATGCACTGGCCGTCCGATGTCGCTTGTGGTTTAGTCTTTGCCGCTATCTTTGCTTCCATCTATTACTTAATCAAAAAGGAAAAACATGTCTAGTATCTTTACTAAAATTATCAACGGTGAAATCCCCTGCTACAAGATCTACGAAGATGACAAAACTCTCGCCTTTCTTGATATCCATCCCGAAACCAAGGGCCACACTCTAGTTATTCCTAAGAAAGAAGTCGACAAAATCTATGATTTAGACGAAGAAGATTATATAGCTCTCATGTCCACCGTTAAAAAGTTATCTAAACACATGGAAAACGTCCTTGGCGTTCGCACTCTCTGGAAAGTTGTTGGCACCGATGTTCCCCATGCACACGTTCATCTTGAACCTTACGACGAAACTTGGCACTATGGTCGCGAAGTCCAGCTTACCCCAGAAGAGTTCGAAACAGTCCGCGCTCAGCTTGAATATCACGCATAAAAAAGCCCCGCGAAGCGGGGCGGGGTGCGAAGCTCGTAAGTTGATTAAAGCTAGTTGTTATAAGTGTTTTCCGCATAATGCCAGAATATCTCTGACTTGAGGAATTTTACCAGTGACTTCGCCAGTGGTGTCGATTACAATTTGATACCCGGGTACCGATTTAGTTGTCCACCATCCGGTTTTCGGATCGCGTACGTCCACCGATATCATATTGTGTTCAATAGACAACACTTGGTGGCATGCTGCCAGTTCTTTCGCTTTTGCCAGTACTTCTTCCAACTTTACAGGATCTTCTCTTTGGTATGATCTGATAACACTATCCATTTTATTTACCTCCTAAGGATTTTTACAGATCTAATAATATTATAACACATTATTTGCAAGAAGAAAAGACAGCGCCAAGAAAAAGGCCCCACGCTAATGTGGGGCCAGGGGTAGGGGGTAGAAGGTAGGAGGGCCGCTATGGGATATCTATTTAATAATCGGCTCACACGCCGGGCGGTGGTCATCTACAATGACCATATACCCAAGCTCGGTTTTGCCAAAATTATTTGCACCCGGTATCGCCGAGCCCCATTGGGGGATGGCCTCATGTTTGATTTCCACGGTCATACCGGGTTTATAATACTCTCCACCAGGAGAATACATCTTAGCAATGCGCTCGGCTCCCTTGTGCCCATTTTCCTCTACGGATGGATACTTGTGTATCATATTATCACCTCTCAAATGTACTTTTAGGTTTTAAACCTAAACACCCTGTCTTTTAATTATAGCACATTTTATCAAAAAAAGCAATAGTTCTTTTCCCTCTGTCCATTTTATGGTATTATTAAAACATGAAATTTTCGAGTAGCTACGAACCTAATCAATTTGAATCCGACATCTACGCCGCTTGGGAGGCCTCCGGTGTTTTTAAGCCCACTATTCCTACCGTCCCAATTGATAACAACGCCGACGGTATCGACGATCGTTTTGTTAACCGCGATACCTATTCTATCGTTATGCCACCGCCAAATGCCAACGGTAATCTTCATATCGGTCACGGCCTTACTATTGCCCTCGAAGATTCCCTTACTCGTTATTACCGTCTAAAAGGCCTCAGCACTTGGTATGTCCCTGGTGCCGATCATGCTGGCTTTGAAACCTGGGTTGTCTATGAGCGCAATCTCGAAAAACAAGGCCATACCCGCTTTGAATATTCCCGCGATGAGCTTTACGCTCGCGTCTGGGATTTTGTGGCCGAACAACGCGGCAACATGGAACTTCAACTTCGTGCTCTCGGTGCTTCTTGTTCCTGGGACGACCTTACTTTCACTTTAGACGAAAATGTCGTAGATCGTGTTTACACTACTTTTGAGAAAATGTGGAACGACGGCCTCATCTACAGAGATAAAAAACTCGTTAACTTTTGCCCCAAACATCAAACTGCTTTCGCCGACATCGAGGTTGAACACCAAGACGAAAAAGGTACTCTTTGGGAAATTGCCTATGATGATATTATCGTTTCCACTACGCGTCCAGAGACTCTCTTTGGCGACGTCGCTGTTGCCGTAAATCCTAACGACGAGAGATATCAAAATCGCATCGGCCACACTGTCCATCTTCCTCTTACCGATCGTGAAATCCCTATTATTGCTGACGAGCATGCCGATCCGGAATATGGCACTGGCGCAGTCAAAATTACCCCAGCGCATGATTTTGATGATTTCGAGGTTGGGAAACGCCACGATCTTCCCCGTATTCAGGTTATTTCTGAAGATGGTCACATGATTAACGTTCCTGAAAAGTACGACGGCCTCACTACCACCGAATGTCGTAAGCAAGTCCTCAAGGATCTTGAGTCCGCCGGTCTTTTAAAGGGTGAAAAACCCATTGAACACGCTGTGGCGCATTGCTACAAATGCGGCACTGTCATCGAGCCAATGCTAAAAGAACAATGGTTTATCGACGTCAAAAAACTCGCAGCCAACGCTATCAAACATCTTGAAAATAACGAAATCAAGTTTTATCCCGAAAACAAGCAAAAGATTCTTATTGATTATCTCAAAAATCTCAAAGACTGGAACATTTCTCGCCAAATTCCTTGGGGCATTGCCATCCCAATGTTCAGACGTGTCGAGGCATCAAGCGGGGCCTCTTCCGAGGACCATAAGCTTGGCCGAGCGGCCACGAGCGTGTCCGAGGGAGATG
>CAZLPA010000012.1:0-19519 GCA_964561295.1 uncultured Candidatus Saccharibacteria bacterium
AAATCTGGATTCGGATTTTCCCACATACACCAGTAACCAAGAAGCCACTTGATGTGAAAATGGGTTCTGGTAAAGGCGAGCCACAATTCTTTGTGGCAAAGGTAAAAGCTGGCACGGTGATGTTTGAGATTGCTGATGTAACCGACGAACAAGCCAAGGAGGCTTTGCGTCTTGCGTCACATAAGTTACCAGTGAAATGTAAAATTATTAAGAAAGAGGAGTTTTAAAATGGCACACACATTAGTAGGAACTGTGACCTCCGATAAGCGTGATAAGACCATTACCGTCTCCATCGTGAATCGTGAGACTCATCCACTTTATCGTAAGCAGTACACGAAGACTCGTAAATATACTGCACACGATGAAAAAAATGAGGCTAAAGTTGGTGATCGTGTTGAGATTGCTGCTACACGCCCGCTTTCCAAAACCAAAGCTTATACTTTGGTAAAGATTATTGAGAAGTCGCGTGGTACAGTAGAGCTCAAAGAAGACGTGAACAACGTAGAAATGCCAGAAAAGGTTGGTGCAGATAAGGTAGCAAAAGCTGCTGAATCTGAGGAGGGGGAGAAATAATATGATACAGCAAGAAACAAGATTAAAAGTAGCCGACAACAGTGGCGCCAAAGAGCTCGGAGTGATTCGCGTGCTTGGCGGTACTCGTGCTCGATATGCGCGAGTTGGCGATATTGTCACCTGCTCTGTAAAGGACGCCACTCCAACTGGTAATATAAAAAAGAAGGCAGTAGTGAAAGCCGTGATTGTACGCACAGTACAGCCAATTCGTCGTCCAGATGGTTCAACGATTCGCTTTGATGAAAATGCAGCAGTGCTTGTAAACGAAGACAAAACTCCAAAGGGTACGCGCGTGTTTGGTCCAATTCCGCGCGAGTTGCGTGACCTTGGATTTGCAAAGATTATTAGCCTTGCGCCGGAGGTACTCTAAAATGGCACAGAATTTGAAAGCGAATGATACAGTGATCGTAATAGCTGGCGACAACAAAGGCGTGAAGGCTAAAATTGTAAAGATTGACCGGCAAGCGGGTAAGGCCTGTCTTGAAGATATTGAAGTACGTGAGCGTCATATGCGAAAATCATATCTTAATCCAAATGGTGGCAAGAAAACTATTCATGTTGGTATTGATTTGTCGAATTTGAAGCTTGTGGAGTCAGCTAAGCCAGAAAAAACGGCTAAGAAAGCTGATAAAAAAGAAGCTAAGGCGAAGAAAGGAGCTAAATAATGGCGGAAAGCAAAACGGCTGCTAAGGCTGCAAAAAGCGTAGCTAAAGCACAACCACGCCTTAAAGCTCTCTACAATAAAGAGATTAAGGCGAAGTTAGCAAAAGAACTTGGATTAAAGAACATTAACCAGGTTCCGGAATTAAAGAAAGTGATCGTATCTTCAGGCGTAGGCAAAAAACGCGAAGATAAAAAATTCACCGAGACGGTGGAGTTGACGCTTGCGAAGATTACTGGTCAAGCGCCAACCTCGCGGCTTGCAAAGAAATCGATTGCGACTTTTAAGATTCGTAAAGGTATGGGTGCGCCAGTTGGTTATCTCACGACGCTTCGTAACGACAAGATGTATGAGTTTGTCGATCGTTTGGTGAATATTGCATTACCACACGTGCGTGATTTTCATGGTGTGTCGAGGAATGCATTCGATAAGCAAGGTAATTACAACTTAGGGCTAAAGGAGCAAACCGTATTCCCAGAGATTACTTTTGAGGATGCAGCGGTGCTTCATGGCCTTGAAGTGACATTTATAATTAAGAATGGTTCAAAGGAAGGAAGCACTAAATTGCTAGAACTCTTCGGAATGCCGTTTGAGAAAGGAGAAAAGTAAGATGGCGAAGAAATCTGCAGTTCTCCGTGACGAAAAACGACGTAAGATGTATGAAAAATATGCTGCTAAACGCGCAGAATTAAAAGCGGCGGGCGATTTGGAAGGTTTACAAAAGCTTCCACGCAACGCATCACCAACGCGATTAAAGAATCGCGATATGCTTGATGGCCGTCCACGTGGCTATATGCGTCGTTTTGGACTTTCACGTATTAATTTCCGCGAGAAAGCGTCGAAAGGCGAGATCCCGGGTGTAACTAAGAGTAGCTGGTAGGAGAAAGGAGTAATATGTCATTACAATCTACTGATCAAATCGCCGACCTCGTAACCCGCATTCGTAATGCAGTGTTGGTTGGCAAGACTGAAATCCTCGTTCCTACTTCAAAATTGAAGCAAGCGATTGTAGAGATTTTAGTGAAAAATGGTTATCTTGCCTCTTCTAAGATAGAAGAAGCTTCACCGAGAAATCTTTTGCACGTGGTGATTGCGGAACCAGGAACAGTTGCGAAAATTAATGAGATTAGCAAAGTTTCTAAACCTGGTCGCCGAGTATACTCTTCATCAGAAGATTTGCCAGTGGTGAAATCTGGCCGCGGTACTGTGATTGTATCTACTTCCAAGGGCTTAATGACTAGCCGTGAGGCTAAGAAAAATGGCCTTGGTGGTGAAATTCTAGTACGAGTTTGGTAACAAAGCTTGACCGCTTCATGCGAAATACCACCATATATAATACATGGTGGTATTTTTGTTGAAAACTTAAATAAACATAAAAATTGTGCTTGTTTTCATGCAGTACAAGCATTATAATTTATAGCATAAAGCGGAGGAAAAATGGCAAAATATAAACATTTAGGTTATGTGTTTCCTGCACTGACTGTTTTTGGCAGTTTTCTGTTGATGTCAAATGGAGCAAGCGCTCTTACGCTCACAGAAAATTATACGCTGGAAGAAGATATCACAGATGGTATTGTGGTAGAAGCTGGTAGTCAAGTAATATTAAACTTGAATGGCCACGACATCACCAACACTGCGGCTGGGAAAGCAGCAATTATCAATAGAGGTACGTTGGTAATTGAAGATGTGGGGAATCCGAACAGGACTGGTACTGTATCTACCAATCAGAGTAATACTGCAGCAGTGACAAATTATCCCAATGCTACTATAACTATTAGTGGTGGTACATATACTTCGGATAAGTGGTATATTATTCGTAACTATGGCGAGATGACCATCAATAGCGGTGCGACGGTGACTGCCAATGCGGCAACTACGTCGAATGCTTCGATGGTGACGAACGGTTGGGTTGGCAGTAATGATAGTAATAATGGTGCCGGTATCACAGCTAATAGTGGCACAAGTGAGCCTCACCTTACTATCAATGGTGGTACGTTTACGGCGGGTCTTTCTAACTGTTCGGTGATTAAGAACGATGATTATAGTAATCTTGTGATTAATGGCGGTACTTTTAGGCAGCCAAATGGTTCGTTAGCGGATTGTGATTCCGTAATCTTAAACTGGAATGTAGCAGAGATTAAGGGCGGTAATTTCTTTTCTGAGAATGGCCCAGTAGTATCTAATGGCGCTTATACCGCGAATTCGGATAAGGGGTTGATTACTATATCTGGCGGCACATTTACGATTGGCCAGAATGGTGCTGTGCTTGGCTATGGTAATGATGGCTGGAATAATGGTACTGGTCGCATGGTTATTAACGGTGGTACTTTCTCTACGGCTGTTTCGGCGTTGCCGGTGAATCCGCGTTCTAGCGATGATGGTAAGTTTTATGATTTGGTCGTTGAAGGTGGTTTCTTCGGTTCTAAGTTTGTAGATACGACTGTGATTGGGGAGGGATTTGTGTCGGTCTTGGTTGACGAAGAAGAGGGTTTGTACGAAGTGCAGAGCTTAGAAACGATTGAAGAGAGCGGGCACGAAATTGAACGAAATGAAGCTGGTGACAATGTGGTTTATCCGACGCGAGTTGACTATGATGCCACTAACGGCGGCGAACCACTATATAGTGATGGTACTGTAGATGGGTATTATGCCGGTAACATAGTATTTAAGCAGGAATTTATTGCTGACCGCAAAGCTTATCTTGTGATATCTGATTCGTTAATAGACAAAGACAGTGTTACGATAAGCCAAGAGGGTGGCAAGAATGAGTTGCTTGGCCTCGTGTATATTAGCGTGAACGATCGTGATGGTCATGTGATTCCAGTGAACAACAATGAAGTACGGGTTTCAATTGAGATTGATGAAGCTACTTATGAAGAATTGAAGGAAAAATATGATAGCTTTGCAATGGCCTATTTTGAAGCTGGCGAAGAGGTTGAAAGGTTTGCGGCAGAATTAGTCAAAGATGAGGATGGGACGGAGGTGAAATACTATGTAGTATTTACTACGACTCATTTCTCAACTTTCGGCTTGGTTGGTATCAATGAACCTGAGGCTCCGGACACGGGCGTAATTACTAGAGAATCTGGCTCGGCGATGGGCGCAGCTTTAGTAACTGCAATTGCGGTGGGCGTAACTGCTGCAATATTTAGCTTTGTGGTCCTAGCAAGAAGATTGTTGGCAAAGGAGGACTAATCCTAAAAACGGGGTTGTGTGACGCAAAAGTCTCCTAGAAATAGGAGATTTTTGCTTGTTAAATAGAGAAAAGTGTGATATAATTATTCGGATATTAACAATAAGGGAAAAGATATGAGTCGTATCGGAAAACAACCCATCGATATTCCGGCGGGAGTGACAATTACGGTCGGCGACAAAGAGATTACTGTCGCAGGGCCGAAGGGTCAACTCATCGTTCCGGTTCAGCCGAAGACCGTGGTAAAGGTTGAAGGCACTCAGGCGACTGTCACCCGTGAGGATGACGAGCCAAAATCTCGAGCTTGGCATGGTTTGCAACGTGCGTTACTAAATAACGCTGTTGTTGGTGTGACCAAGGGTTACGAGAAAAAACTAGAAATTAATGGTGTAGGTTTCCGTCTATCAGGTGGTGGACAGGAGATTGAGATGGCGCTTGGTTTTTCACATCCAGTGAAATACAAAGCTCCGGAAGGCGTCCAACTTACTACTAATAAGATGGAAATCACAGTGAGTGGTATTGACAAGCAGAAAGTCGGCCAGGTAGCTGCAGAGATCCGCAGCCTCAAGAAGCCGGAGCCATACAAGGGCAAAGGTATTAAGTATGTGGATGAAGTGATTATCCGCAAGGCTGGAAAGGCAGGGAAGAAGTAATGAATAAGATTTTTAGAGCGAAACGTACGCGTGCGAAGATTCACGGTACCGCTGAAAGGCCGCGTCTTGCTGTTCATTTTTCGAATCTTCATATTGTCGCACAGTTGATTGACGATGACAAGAAGGTCACGCTTTGCTATGCTACTACTGTAGGTAGCAAAATGACCGGCACTAAAACTGAAAAAGCTGCCAAGATTGGTGCGGAAATTGCTAAGAAAGCAAAAACTGCCAAGGTTTCTAAGGTAGTATTTGATCGTGGTGCTAAATTATATGCAGGTCGCATGAAAGCATTGGCTGATGCGGCACGCAAGGAAGGATTGGAATTTTAATATGCCTGAGTCTGAGAAAAAAGCCCCAAGAGTAATTAATAAATCTGGTACCCTCAAGATGACGGATGAGGTGGCGGAGAAGAAAGAAATTCGTGACATTGCTGGTAAGAAGATGGATCGTAAGGGCCGTCGCGATCGTGTAAAAGCGGAAGCTGGTCCGAAAGAATTTGATGAAATTACCATTGCAGTAGATAGGGTTTCTCGTACTGTGGCGGGTGGTCGCAGAATGCGTTTTAAGGCGCTTGTTGCGATTGGTAATCATAAAAATAAAGTTGGTATTGGTGTAGCTAAGGGTAATGACGTAACTACCGCCGTGGCAAAAGCTACTTCTAAAGCGAAAAAATCTATGGTTACCTTTAATATGGATGGCGAAACGATTTGTCATGAGACTCGTACTAAGACTACTGGTGCAGATGTACTCTTAAAACCAGCAGCTCCGGGTACTGGTATTATTGCTGGCGGTACGGTGCGCTCGATAATGGGCCTCACCGGTGTTAAGAACTTGATTTCGAAGTCACTCGGTAGTACCAACAAGGTGAATATTGCTTATGCCGTAATTGAAGGTTTGAAGCAGCAAGTTCCGCGCGCTGAGTGGACTGGCAATGCTGGTAGAAAGACTGAGGCTAAGGCGGAAAAGGCCGAAGCAAAAGTCGAGAAAACTGTTGCTAAAAAGTCTGAAGCGAAAGCGGAAAAGCCTGCTTCTAAAAAGACCGTTGCGAAGAAACCTGCAAAAAAGGAGACTAAGTAATGAAATATAATGATTTAGTAGTAGAGAAAAATACTCGTCCTTCTCGTAAAGGACGTGGTATTTCGGCTGGCCAGGGCAAAACTGCTGGTCGTGGTACGAAAGGCCAAAAAGCTCGTACTGGTCACCGCAAGATGCCGACTGGCTTTATGGGCGGTCAGCGTGCCATCATGCAGGCAGTGCCGAAGCTTAAAGGTTTCAAATCTTTCCATGCCAAAGCTGAGGTAGTTTACACTGATCGTTTGAATGAACTTAAGGGTAAGGTTGATAATTTCACGTTGGCGGAGAATAGTTTGATTTCGAACCCATTTGTGAAAGTGAAAGTAATTTCACGTGGTGAACTTACCGCTAAAATCGACTTAGAAACACAGTTTGCTTCGAAGTCGGCCGTAGAGGCGATCAAAAAGGCGGGTGGTTCATTTAAAAAAGTTGCGATTTTGCAAAAAACCAAAAAAGCCGAATAGAAAATAGCCCCGTAAGGGGCTATTTTTTGTGCTATAATGTATCTATTATGGAAGAGAAAGAGTTAAAAACGAGTCCGAAACAGCGGTTTTTTATTATTTTGATTGCTGTTGTGATGCTAGGCTCAATTGTTGCAAGCTATGCGGCGATTGTGATTAATGGTAATAAGTCCTCAAGCGCTAGCTCGGCGTCTAGCCTTAGTGAAGAAAAGATTATCGCTTATGAGGAAGCCTACAATGCGAAAGTAAAGGAGTTTGCGGAACAAACTAAGAATGATTTTAATAAGTTTGTGCAATATAAATCGCAAATTACGGCGTACAATGAGACATCGGCTAATGCAAGTGGTGTACAAGTGAGAGATTTAATGGTTGGTGATGGCCGAATGCTTGAGGATGGTGACACGAATTATTTAGCTTATTATGTGGGCTGGTGTGCGGATGAGACGATTTTCGACTCTTCGTTTGACAACAATACCAATCCGACAGCATTTTATAAAGTATTAGATGCGTCGCTAGGTATGATTGAGGGGTGGAATTTAGGCGTGACAGATATGAGATTGGGTGGCGTGCGCGAAATCACCGTGCCGGGCGAATTAGCCTATAAAGACCAAATGGAAATTTGCGGTGGCTATAATAAACCTCTGAGGTTTCTAGTGATGGCGGTGGCTAATGAGGAGCCATTGAAGACCTTGGCAGAGGAATTGGATTTGGCCTATATGAAGGTACAGTACGCTTATTATGGCATTGACTATGATGCTGAAATAGGTAATTGATATTGACAATTTTAAGCATATGTGCTATAATGGGGGCATAGGTTGAAAATCGGGGTGGGCGAACAGCCTAAGCACCGGTTCATTCTAAAACTAGGGGGTAGAAAGATGAACTCGTATTACCATGAATTCCAGATTGGCTTTAACTGGTGGTATGTTGTGGCACCGCTTTTCGCGGTAGCTATGGTGGCCATCGGGCTCTCCATTTTTCACATGGATGAGCGGACTCTGAAGATCCGTAGAAGCTACAATGATAGACTGTTTGTCGTGCTAGCGACTCTGTTTGCTGTTGTGGTGATGGTGCTGGTCTTTGTAGAGTCTAGTGACGGTATCGTGCAGTGGTTCGACAATGGACTGGGTAAATATGAAAGCCCAGCGTGGTCGATTATAATGATGCCGTTTCCCGTGATCTGCCTTAGTGGCCTTTATTGGATGCTTTTGATTGTGCTTGGTAAGCTGGGTGCTTACATCAAGTGCGGTTATTTGCACGAAAAGAGACAGGAAATATTGGTAGAAGAAAGGCGGAAAAACCGCAGAAGTTGAAAGTACAATTTGGGATGAGGAGCCCCCGGGTGTAATGCCCGGGGGATTTTCTTTTGCAAAATGCTTGTTGTTTTTGGAAAAAAGTTATGGTATGATTGAAGATATGAAGGTAAAGAAAATACTGTTGATTCTGAGTATGCTTGTTGGGGGTGCCGTTCTAGTAGAGGGGGCGATGGGATTGGGGTACCAGTCTGGGGTGGATGTACAGTTTACGTTTAATCCGACGCTAAGTGTGTCGGTGTCAGATGCTATACATTTAACTAATTTAGCACCAGGTACGGCTGGGGTGAGTGATGATGTAGTAATTACAGTGACGACGAATAGTGTATCTGGGTATAACTTGACGGCGGCAGCGGGTGGCGGTACATATCTGAATACTAATTTGGTGAATGATTTGAGCGATGCGCCGTTTACGAGTATTGCGGTGGGTAGTTCGGTGGAAGAACTTGTAACGGATAACACTTGGGGGTATACTATTGATTCTGGAGAAACGTATTCGGGGTTGCCGTATTACGATGCAGAAGGGGTGGCGTGGGCGCTTTTGCGGAATACCACAAATGCTTCGGGTTCGGCGACGACCAATTTTGCGATTGGCGCACGAGCGGCGTTGGGGCAGGTGGCAGGCAATTATTTGAATGTTATTCAGTTTAAAGCGGTGACGAATGTGATGCCGTATATGCAAGATTTGTCTAGTTCGCTTTGCACTAGTGATGCGAATGTGGTGTATGATATTCGTGATGGTGAAGCATACACGATTCAGAGATTGGCAGACGGTAAGTGTTGGATGTTGGAAAACCTGCGTTTAGATGCAGATAGTTTAATTACAACGTTGAATCATACGAATACGAATATGTCGGCAGATCGGCCATTTACGTTGCCAGAGTCATCGACTTGGACTAATGCGCGTTATGAGGTGGCGCTGGTAAATACTGCTAGTAAGGCGACGACTGGGGCGGAAGGTTGGAAATATGGCGTGTATTATAATTATTGTGCGGCAACGGCGGGAACATATTGCTATGATTCGACACACGGGGTGGATGTGACTAACACTGACATTGATGCGCCATATGATATTTGTCCGGCGGGTTGGCGAATGCCGACGGGCGGTGCCAATGGAGAATTGCAAAATTTGTATGGTCAATATAGTGACTTGGCGGAGTTTCAAGCAGCGCTAAAGTTGCCGTTGGCGGGGAGTTTTTATACTAGTGGTGCCAATTTACAAGGTACTAATGGTTTTGTGTGGTCATCGACTTATGGTGGCACTAATATGATGTATCGTGCGAATGTCAATGACAGTGAATCTACGTTTTCAAATGAAGCGTATGCGCGTGATGGTGGATTAACGGTACGGTGCTTGCTAAAAGAAAATTCGTAGGGGTTGCAAAAAATAAAGTGGCGTGATAAATCTAAGGTATGTTTTTCTTTTATGACTTAGAGACGTCGGGGCTGGATCCGCGTAGTGACCGAGTGATGCAATTTGCGGGACAGCGGACGGATATGGATTTGAATCCGGTGGGAGAACCGGTGAATATTTTGGTGAAGATGACAGAAGATGCTTTGCCGAGTCCGGGAGCAATTGGTGTAACTAAAATTACGCCGCAGAAGACTTTGGCGGAAGGCATAAGTGAGAAAGAGTTTGCAGATTTAGTGCAGGAGGAGATTTTTACACCAAATACAATAGCGGTGGGCTATAATACAGTGCGGTTTGACGATGAGTTTATGCGAGCGTTATTCTGGCGAAATTTTTATGATCCGTATGAGTGGGAATGGAAGGATGGGCGTAGTCGGTGGGATATGTTGGATGTGGTGAGGATGGCACGAGCGCTTCGACCGGAGGGGATTAATTGGCCAGTGACAGAAGACGGCAAAGCAACAAATCGTTTGGAGCTTATTACAAAACTAAATGGACTTTCGCATGAGCATGCACATGATGCACTTTCTGATGTATATGCGACGATTGCGGTGGCAAAATTGATTCGTGAAAAACAGCCGAAACTATTTAAATTTTTGTTTGAGACGCGAGATAAGAATGCTGTAAAAAAATATGTAAATTTGGAAGACAAGAAGCCATTTGTATATGCGAGTGGACGGTATGCGTCTGAATATAATAAGACAACTGTAGCATTTCCACTTACTAGTAGCAAGAATGGCAATGTGCTGGTGTATGATTTGCGTTACAATTTAGAGGAGATTGACTTGGAAAAAACTTTTCCGATTGTGAAAGAATTATGTTTTAATAAATGTCCGGCAATAGCACCACTAGGTGTACTAAGCAAAGTTGATGATTGGCAAAAGATTGGTTTAACACAAGACTTGGTAGAAAATAATTTGAAAGTTTTATTAAGACATCCGGAGTTTGCCGAGCAGATGCGTTTGAAAAATGAAGAGCGACTGGAGTTCCCGAAAGCAGTAGAACCGGAAGCGGCGATTTATGATGGTTTTTTGGGCGATCGTGATAGAATTAAGGTAGCAGCGGTGCGAAATGCGGAGTCGAATAAATTGGTGGATTTCCAGCCGGACTTTGATGATGAAAGGCTACCAGAGTTGCTGCTACATTATAAAGGGCGTAATTTTCCAGAGACATTATCGGAAAGTGAGAGTAAAAGATGGGAAGAATATCGTAAAGCACGGCTGGAGAGACAGGCTCCGAAATTTTTGGCGGAGCTGGAGGGCTTATATGAAAAAGATGAATTCCTTGCGGAAGAGTTAAAACTATATTTTGAATCACTTTTTGACACAGATTATTAAACTTGTGGTAAAATGGTATAAAGAAAGGTGGGTATGGACAATAATAAGATTATGATTGTGGGGACGGGGAATGTAGGGGCGAGTATTGCTTTTGCACTTGTAAATCAAAGAACGGCAGTGAATGAGATTGTCCTAACTGATATTATTGCAAAGGATGCTGAGGGCGAGGCGATGGATCTTGCGGATGCGTTAGCGGTAGCACCGAGTTATGTAAAAATTCACCGAGGGACTTATAAAGACGCGAAGGATTGCGATGTGGTAGTAATTACAGCGGGGGCAGCGCAGCGACCGGGCGAGACGCGGATGCAACTTCTGAAAAAGAATGTGAATATTTTGAAAGGCATGATTGAACAAATCATGGCGAGTGGTTTCAATGGGATTTTCTTAGTAGTGACGAACCCGATGGACATATTGACGTATTATACTTGGAAATTTTCGGGTTTGCCGTATGAGAGGGTGATTGGCTCAGGTACGGTACTAGATTCAGCCAGGTTAAGGCAAAGAGTTGCGAGTTTTTTGAATGTGAACCCGAAGTCGGTACATGCTTACCAGGTGGGTGAACATGGCGATTCAGAATTTTCGGTATGGTCGCTAGCTGATGTGGGTGGACAGCGAGTAACGGAAATGTTGCCGGCAGAAACTTTGAAAGGAATTTCGGAGTTTGTAAGTGGAGAGGCGTACCAGATTATTGAAAAGAAGGGTGCAACTTATTATGGTATTGCGACTTGCGTGGCGCAAATTCTAAATTGCATTTTAAATGACGAGATGCGAGTGTTGCCAGTATCGTCTTATGATAATTTTTCGGGTACGTGCTTTGGTTGGCCGTCTGTGGTAGGTCGGGCCGGAGTGCTAAGGAGATTAGATATTAAGCTGTCTGAACAAGAAGGGATCTTGTTGCAGAAGTCAATTAATGTATTACAAAAAGCTATTAAATCAGTTAGAATATAGCAGGCACTTGAAAAAATAAACTTAAGTGGTAAAATCTGTTTAGAAGTAGATACGAAAAATAACAAGGAATAAAGAAATGGATCCAACAATAAACCAAAATCCAGTACCGACGCCGATGCCGGAGCCGACGCCTGGCCCAGCTCCAGTGACGATGCCGCCAGTAACAGCACCACAGCCGGGTGGGTTGCCAGTGCAGCCACAATCACAGTCAGTACAACCAGCGCAACCACTTGCGCAACCAGTACAGCCGACGCAAACGGTGCAACCTGCACAGCCAGTGGCGCCAGTACCGCCGGTAGCACCAGTGAATCCGATAATTAATCCAGGAGCGCAGCCAGCACCAGTGAATCCGGTTTTTACGCCGACCGGTGGTGGGATGGTGGCGGCGACTGATCCGATTACGATGCCAGCTCCGCCGAAAGCGCCGGATCCAGTGGAGGAAGAATTAAAAGCACCATTTAGGGCGGCAGATCCAGTACCTGGTTCGATTGGCAGTGCGATTTCGATGCCGGTTGATAATACGGCGCCAAAAACGCCAAGTGTAGCGTTTACAGACCCGGCGACAACTGAGAACACGATGGTGAATTCATCTGTTAAGCCAGTAAAGAAGAAAACAAGCAAGTCTACCCTAATTGCTTTGGCTGTGGTGGCGGGCATGGTGGTAATTGCTTTGGCGACAGTGTTGGTCTTACAATTGAATGGCATTCTGACATTCTAGGACTTAATTGGAGGAAGCATCGGCCTTGTGTTTCGGTGCTTCCTTGTTTTTTGAGTAAAAGTATTGTAGAATATGTTTATGAAAAAGATATATGTTACCACCGCGATTCCTTATGTAAATGGGGTGCCGCATATTGGACATGCAATGGATTATTGTTTGGCCGATACTTATGCCAGGTATCAAAAGTTAATTGGTAATGAAGTACGTTTTCAAGCTGGGACGGATGAGCATGGTAATAAGATTTTCTTAAAAGCGAGAGAGTCTGGTGTGCCAGTAGAAGAATATGTGACTGAGAATGCTAGGAAGTTCCAAGATTTTATTCATTTGTTGGGGGTTTCCTATACGGATTTTATTCGCACTACCGATGCAGAACATGAGCGACGTTGCCAAGAGATTTGGAAGAGATTATCTGATCATATTTATTTGGCGAAGTATGAAGGGTGGTATTGTACGGGTTGTGAGAGATTTGTGACTGCCAAGGAATACGATGAAAACCACGGCGTTTGTCCAGACCACCAGAAGCCATACGAAAGACTGGAAGAAGAAAATTATTATTTTAGAATTTCGGATTTTAAGGAACGCATAAGAACTGCGATTGAAAATAATGAGATGTTAATTTTGCCGGATTTTCGCAAGAAAGAAATCCTGAAGTTATTGGAGGATTCGCCGGATGTTTCTGTTTCGCGGCCAAAGTCGCAGCTTACATGGGGGGTGCCGGTGCCGGGTGATGATACACAAGTGATGTATGTATGGCTGGATGCGTTGTCTAATTATATTACAGTGCTGGGGTATCCAGATAATTCTATTGATGACTGGTGGCCAGCGGCAGCTCAGTTTGTAGGAAAAGACATTTTACGTTTTCATTCAATTATTTGGCCAGCGATGCTAATGGGGTTGGGGTTGCCACTGCCAAAAGTTTTGGTATCGCATGGAATGGTATTGGCGGACGGGCAGAAGATGTCTAAGTCGATTGGCAATGTGGTGGACCCTGTGGAGGTTTTGAACCGGCATGGGGTAGATGCATTTAGATATTTCTTTTTGCGGCATGTCGATACTTTTGCAGATTCAGATTTTACGTGGGAAAAATTTGAGAGTGCTTACGATAATGAGCTTGCAAATGATTTAGGGAATTTAGTGCAGAGGTTAGCGACTTTGGCGGAGAAAAATCAGATTAAGATGGATGATACAGCAGAGATTGATTTGCCAGAAGAATATAAAAAATTAATGGATAAATTTGAATTTTCTAAAGCTTTTGACTTTGTGTGGGGGAGAGTACAGGGGATTAATCGCAGGATTGACGAAGAAAAGCCTTGGTCGTTGGCAAAAGAAGGAAAAACTAAAGAATTAGAACATTGCATGAAGAGTTTGACTAGGGAACTTTTGATTGCGAATAAAATGCTGCAACCATTTATGCCAAATGTAGCAGAGAAAATTGGAGCTATATTTACAAATCCAATTAAAGCGCCGGAAACGCCGCTGTTCCCGAAGCAATAAAAATAACCCCTTTTAAGGGGGTTATTTTTATTAGGGCTATTCTTCGCCGCTTAATTTGGCAGTGAAGTCTGATAGGTAAAAACCTAGAGTACCGCCAATCATTGGAAACAAAGCATAGATTGACAATGCTTGGCAGATGCCGCCCAAGATTTCGCCGAAGTTTTCACCGGCAGTTGGGAAGATTTGTAGCATCAAGGCAGTGGCTGGGTTAAAAATGAAGTTACCAGACAAATTATTGATAAATACATATGATACAACAAAACCAATAAGGAAGGCGAATGCTGTACCACCGGCTACTACTGCGCCAAAAGTGAAAGCGCTGCGCTTGTATTTGAGGGCGCGAGCGAAGAAGAACGCAATAATGATAGCTCCGAGCAATTCGACCATTGCGAAAATCCAGAATTGTCCTTCGCCAACAGCTGTCATGGTTGGGATATCATAGGCAGTTTCACCACCGGCTAGATGGAACGAATTGAAAATGAGCCAGCCAAGCCAAGCACCGACGATTTCAGCAATGATGTACATGATGCCACGAATAACTGACATGCGACGAGATGCCATCATACCTACAGTGACGATTGGGTTGAGGCAGGCGCCTGAAAAGGCATAAACCGCGACATAAATCGCAATGAGCGAAATTGCATAAGCGGCAATATTGGCAGCGCCTTGTGAAAAAGCACCGCTGATGCCAGTAATGGCGAGGGCGAACAGCAACATGGTGATTAGCATGGTGCCAATGACTTCGCCAAGCAATGCGCCGTAGAATTTAGGGTTCTTGAAGACGGTTAAAATGCTTTCCTTTTCCTCATATTTTTTAGCAAAGAAACCACTGAGGCAAGATTTTTTCTTGGTCGTAACTTCTTTCTCCACCGTGTTGGTTTTAGGAGCCTCGGATACTGGTTTTACAACAGTCTTCGCGGCAGTTTTCGGTTTTGTCGTCTTAGCCTTGGTAGGTTTAGCCGACGTCTTTGGCTTTTTTGTTGCCATTTCTGACCTCCTTAAGTGATATTGATGTTATTATAGCATATTTTAGATGTGTTATAATAAAAAAAGTTAAATTAAGGAGTGGTATGGCGGTAATTGTAAATAAAGAAAATGATAGAAATAATGAGTTGACGAGGAGAATTGACGCGGAATTGCGCGAGAAGATGTCTGGTGGCTCCAAGACTGTGGCTAAAAATGCGGATCCGGATTTTGCAGAAGATGCAGAATATATGAAAGACTTAAAGAAAACTGGTAAGTTTGGATGGGTATGGGGCGCGTTGGTCGCCTTGGCGCTGGTAATTTTGATTGCACTTGGCTTGTCGTTAAACAATAAGTGATTTGAAATCTTAACATAAGTGCTATAATATATTATATATGGCGATTAGTTTTGGTAGAAATGGCTCACAGAAGAAGACTGGTTCTAGCCAGCAGAGTATAAGGCCGGAGTTTTTGTCTGGTAAGAAAAATGATAAGAGTAACGATTTGAATAGTGATAGCGCGGCTAAAGAGTTGCGCTCGGTAGAGCAAAATGCTGGTAATGATGAATTGGTGCAGGCTGAAGATAGTTTAGCTGGAGCAAGGGAAAGCGAGGAGACGGCTGATGGGCTCTATACTGGTAGCGGCAAGACAGAAGGCAAAGGAAAAGGTAAAGGTTTCTTAAAGGGTAAAGGTCCGATTGGGCTGATTATTGGCTTGATTTTGGGAGTAGGTGGAGTAATGGGCGGAGCGCAAATGTTTCAGCCGTTTAGTCTGCTAGAACAGTTTAGAGAAACTTTTAACTCGATGCAGACGTCTGCGAATATGAGGTCGAATGTTTTAGTAAGATATCAGATGGATAATAATCTGGTGAAGAATCCAATTAAGAATAAATTTTCTATATTTGGCGGGAAAAAATTTTCGATTTCAAAAAGCCAGAAAGAAAAGTTATCGAGAAATGGGATTGATGTTGATGATGATTTTGAGGGTTCTGGCGTAACCGTCATGAAATATAAAGACGAGTCTAGTGGCAGAATTGTTATTATGTATCCTGACGCGGCTACCGGTGCTAAGGTAGAGGCTGCTATTGATGCAAAAACTGATATGACTTTTGATGGGATTAAATATACTGATGTTACATGGGGAACGTTTGATGCAATATATGACAGTGATCCTGATGTCTACAAAAGTTACAATAGTGGGTCTTTGACGTGGAGAGGAGCAATCGCTAACTGGTTTGGGAGCCTTACTGAAAAGTTTTTGGGCGATAATATTTTAACTAGAAACTTATTTAAAGATTTTAGAACTGATCCGGACAGTACTAGCGCCGAGGTGAAAGCTGAGGTGACTGATTTAATCGCAAAAGGCACAGAAGAAATAAAGGATGGGGGTGTTGAGGTTTCTAAATACGAGACGGAAACGGATGGGAAAGGCAATGAGACTGTTAGTTTGGATAAAGGGAGCTCTGGATCTGGTAAATATACTCGGGCAGATGTGCGGTCCGATGCAGACGTAAAGGCAAAATTAGATGAGATTGCTGCCAAGTATAAGGGTGATACCGGTAGTGGTATTAGTGGTGCGGCTCAACAGGTTACGAATTACGCTTGTTTAGTGTTTAATTTTATTGGTGGTGTTAGTTTGCTCGTATCTGCGAATGAGGCTATACAGATTATTCATTTGGTAACGGCTTACTTTGAAGCTATTGATAAGGTAAAGGCTGGGGATGGTGATACGTCTCCAATTAACGATTTAGCAAATTCTTTAAATGAAAAGAAAGGTGGAACATATTCTGAGCTAAAAAGAAAAGAAGGGGTTACTGTCTATACTGGTAAGAGCATAGATAGCAATTTTAGCGGAACGGTAGACAATGGTAATGTTACAATAAATTCGGTTGATGTTGTAGATGTTTCTGTTGAGCCAAAAACCGCAATGGAGTCAGCCGGAATTGTGGCGTTATACAGCGGCGGTCGCGTTAATACTAATGACCCAAGCGTAAAAAGTTTTAATGTCACAAGTAGCTTGAACACTTTGCTTGGCAGTATCGGTACCAGTATGATTTCTTTTGAGTCTTGTGCTATTGCAAAAATGGCCGCCAATCTTTCTGGAGTAGTAGAGACGGTATGGGAGATAGGTAGCTGCATAGTTGGTGTGGTAGGAGCAGCATTTACTTTTGGTGCGGCTTTGAGCGCTTGTGCGCCTGAGCTTGCTAGTATTGCAATAGGTATCGCTACTAGTGTTTCTGCCAGTTTGATAATCGCTGGCGTGATTTCCGTATTGACTCCGGTAGTAGGCAATGCGTTGACTAGAGATTTAATTACAAATATAGGCGGTGAGGACTTGGGTAATGCTTTGACTTCGGGTGCGAATATGTATCTTGGAAATGCACATAGATCGAATGGTGGTTCTTTGGCTTCCAGTGATACATATGTTGCATATGAAATAGAACATCAGAAAGTTGTAGCTGAAAATGCAAGATATGAGAGAATGGTCAGGGATCCGTTGGATGCTACTTCAAAATATACTTTCTTAGGGGTGTTGTTGACGCAAGCGATGAACTTTGCTACAGCGAGTTCGCTGTTTGATGTGATATCGTCTACTAGTTCGGCTGTTTCATCGTCAATTGTGGCATTATCACCTACGGCTTTGGCTAGTAACATTAATGATAAACTAATACCAAAGGACGAATATGAGCAGATTTGTCCTTATCTTGCCTCGATCAACGTTGTTGGCGATGCGTTTTGCAATCCATATACGATAACTGATGTTTCGACTATAGGCGATGACCCATCTGAAGTGGTTGCTAGGTTGTACGGGGAAGGTAATTTCTTGAGTGAACCAAGTAGTGAAGAGGGTAATGTGGGCAATGTGCAGATTGATGGTGGCTCCGATCTTGCTAAATATATTGTCTTTTGTGATAATCGTACTTCTGCGTTTGGTATTGCCGATCAGAACATAGCTAATGCCGCTATGAGCTTTGCAAATGTCGATACTGGTACTGTTTTGGATAATTTTGCCAATCCTGCGATTGGAGCCATACCGATTGTTGGTGATGGAATAGACGTAGTGCAGAATTATCAGGCATACATGAATGTTGGGTATATTAGTGGTGAATCTTGCGTTACGGGCAATTCTGTATCCGGAGATGCTCCAAGTTGGGAAAAGGCTAAAGATTACCAAAGGTTCATTGAAGATCAGTCCTTGATGGAGTCCATGGGTCTTATTGAAGAGTCGGCCGTAACAGCGTTCTTAGATGAATATTACGAGCAGAACCCGCTTGATAATTCTTATGAAGGTATTCTTGCTAGATATTCTGGCATGGAAAAAGAGGACGTGATTGCAATATTAGATATTTTGGATTATGGGAATTATATTGCACAATATGATGCCTCTACACGTTATGCGTTTGGTACACCAGTAGTGGAAGGGTCGCATGAAATCTTATTTAACAACGAGAATATTGTTGCGGAAAATACATATATTATATTATTGAACGAAGTTGTGTTTGCGGATGTCCGGAATCGCAGTTTTGTAGTATAATATATATTATATATGCAAGAGCTAGAAGAGTTAAAACTTGAACTTAAAAGTTTAAATGCGGAGTACGCAAAGATTAAGGATGTGCCGGTAGAAAAGCGAGGTGAGTTTGGACGTGAGCTGAATGCGAAAAAAGCCGAAATCTTAGAAAAAATGCGGTTGGCTGAAGAAGCAGCGCTTAATACGGAAGTGGCGCAACTAGATATTACTGCCCCATGTGCACCAAATGAACCGTTACCGGGAGTGTACCCAGTATTTCAGGGTTCCAGGCATCCTTTGATGACCGAAATGGATCGAGTAGTGGGAATTTATCAATTGATGGGCTTTGATGTAGTGGAATCTCGTCAGCTTGATGATGAATTTCATATGTTTGATAGTTTGAATTTTGCAAAGGAACATCCGGCGCGAGATGGATATGATACATTTCGTACAGAAGAAGGCCTAATTCCGCCAGCACATACTTCGACCATGCAGCATAGAGTCCTAAAGACGTATCATAGTAAACTTGAGCGGGGCGAAGATATTGCTGTGGTAGTGCCGGGTAGAGTATATCGTAATGAAGACGTGAATGCTACTCACGAACATACTTTTTATCAGTGTGAGGGAGTTTATGTCTCTAAGACTTGCGCCATGAGCGATATGCTTGGGATTTTGAGAGAGTTCTTTGAGAAATATTATGAACAGAAGTTAAATATTCGAACTCAGCCGGGGTACTTCCCATTTACAGAACCAAGCCTAGAATTTATGATCGAAAAACCGAAATCATTAGGCGGTAAGAAGGGCGATTTCTTAGAAATGCTGGGTTGTGGGATGATTCATCCAAATGTTTTGAAAATGGCCGGGATTGATCCAGAGAAATATCATGGCTTTGCATGGGGTGGCGGCATTGATAGATTGGTGATGCTGCGCTATGGTCTTAATGATATGCGTTATTTTGAATCTGGTAATCTTAATTTCTTGAAGGAGTTTAAATGAGAATATCTTTAAATTGGCTAAAGAGATATGTAAAAATACCGGTTTCTGATGACGAACTAGTACGTTTGATTGGTGCGCGTTTGGTGGAAGTGGAGGGCGTAATTGATGAAACACATAAATATGACAAGATTTATGTGGTGCGAGTAGAAACTGCAGAAAAAATCGAGGGGACGCATTTGTCGCTTTGCCAGATTAATAACGGTGGTGATGATTT
>CAZLPA010000013.1:0-19268 GCA_964561295.1 uncultured Candidatus Saccharibacteria bacterium
ACCTGCGACCTCGACGTCCCAAACGTCGCGCGCTACCAACTGTGCTACACCCAGAACGATATAATTATATCATATTATTCCTTTTGATGATATAATTAATCGTATTAAGGAGATAAAAAAGTGACGGAAAATACGCCTAAAAAGAATATGGTACGGCCGGGGAATACGAGTCGATCTAATACAGTGCGCAGCATAATTTTTACTTTTTTGCTGATGTGCTTAGCGATGTTTTTTATTGCGAATATGAATACTGGCGATAGCAAGAAGAGTGAAGTGCCAATTTCTGATGTAATTAGGCGAGCTAATGATCCGGATGGCAATATCGCAAAGATTACGGTGACTGGTAATACTTTGGAAATTACTTTGAAGGGCGAAGATAAAGTTACGGAAACTTCCAGAAAGGATGGCTCCGGTACTTTGTATGATCAGGGTTTGATAAATTATTGTGATGGATTAACTGGTGATGAGTTAGCTTCATGTGAAGAAAAGTATCCTGTGATTGAATATAAAGAAGATATAGATGTACTAGGAATAGTACTAAATGTAGCGTTGACGATTTTGCCGATTGTGGCGATTGTAATATTCTTGTCTTGGATGATGAAGCAGGCTAATGCGGCCAACAGTCAATCAATGGGGTTTGGTAAGGCGAGAGCGCAACTTTATGGGCCAGACAAAAAGAAAGTAACATTTAAGGACGTAGCTGGTAATGAGTCGGCGAAGCAAGATTTGATGGAGATTGTGGACTTTTTGAAGAACCCGAAAAAATATGAAAAATTGGGAGCGAAGATTCCACGGGGCGTGCTGCTGGCTGGTGATCCGGGAACGGGCAAGACTTTAATGGCTAGGGCCGTAGCAGGCGAAGCAGATGTGCCGTTTTTCTCGATTTCTGGTTCGGAGTTTGCGGAAATGTTTGTAGGCGTGGGTGCTTCGAGGGTACGTGATTTGTTTAGTAAAGCAAAAAAGAATGCACCTTCAATTATTTTTATTGATGAAATTGATGCAGTAGCGCATAAGCGGGATGCGCGGGGTGGAGCAGGACGCGAAGACGAGCAAACGTTGAATCAAATTTTGGTGGAGATGGATGGGTTTGATAATGAATCGGGTGTGATTGTAATGGCTGCAACGAACCGTGTAGATATGTTGGACAAAGCTTTACTACGCCCTGGAAGGTTTGATCGGCACGTGAACGTAACGTTGCCAGAGCGCAAAGATCGACTAGAAATTTTGAAGGTACATTTTAAAGGTAAGCCAATTGAAGCGGATGTAGATCTTGAGGCTTTGGCTAAAAAGACGGCAGGGTCTTCTGGTGCTGATCTTGCTAACATTGCAAATGAGGCGGCGATTACGGCGGCACGTGAAGGGCATAAGGCAATTTCGAATGCGGACGTAACGGAAGCTTTTGAGCGGGTAGCGATTGGTCCGGAAAGAAAGTCAAAAGTAATGAACGAGAAAGAGCGTAAAATTACAGCTTATCATGAAGCGGGTCACGCGATTGTGGGCCATGTGTTGCCGGATTCGGATCCAGTACACAAAGTGACGATTATTCCACGTGGAAGTACGGGTGGTGTGACTTGGTTTTTGCCACCAGAAGATAGAAGTTATAAAAATATTTATGAGCTAAAAGATATTTTGGCGCGAGCGATGGGCGGACGTGTGGCGGAAAAGTTGGTTTTTGGTGCGGATGCTGTGACAACCGGTGCATCTTCAGATCTTAAAAACGTGGCTGAGCTTTCAAAATCGATGATTATTGAGGAAGGAATGGGTGAAAATACACGTAATTTGGTGTTCCCAAGTGAAGCTACGGGATATTATACGATTACGACAGAAAAACCGTATTCGGAAAAGACAGCCGAATTGATTGATTTGGAAGTGAAAAAACTTTCGGATGAGGCAGCAAAGCGAGCAGAAGATGTTTTGAAGGCTAATAAGAAGGTACTGGATGCACTAGCAGAAGAGCTTTTGAAGCATGAAACTTTGGAAGAAAAAGAACTAGAACCAATATTAAAAGAAGCGAAATTGCCATTAGCTGCTAAGTTACATTAATAATTTAAGAATGGGAGGTAAGATGGAAAGGTTTTTGAATTATTTTGTACCGGAAAAATATGGATTGGACTTGAAGGTCGATAAGAAACAAAAGGCCATTGGCGGTGTGGTGACTATATTGGGCGAAGTAAAAGCGGAAACGATAAAATTCCACGCAGTGCGTTTAAAAATTACGGATGTAATTGTAAATGATAAAAAAGCTAAGTTTAAAGCTGACGGTGAGGTGCTAGAAGTTTTTGAGGTTTTGCCGGGTGAAGCGGAGATTAAAATTTACTATAACGGTAAGTTAAATGAGAATATGCAAGGGGCATATCTATCTACTTATGAGCATGATGGTAAAAAAGAGATTATTGTAGCGACGCAGTTTGAAAGCCATTATGCGAGAGAAGCGTTTCCTTGTATTGATGAGCCAGCAGCGAAAGCGGTGTTTGAACTCAAGGTGACTTTGCCGGAGGGATCTAAGGACTTAGTTTTGGCGAATACGCCAGTTAAAACTGTTGTAAAAAATACAACAGTTTTTGAGCCAACACCGCGGATGAGTACGTATTTGGTTGCGTGGGTAATTGGAAGATTCCATGGGAAGACGATAACGAATGGGCATGGGGTGGAGATTACAACTTATGCTGCCCTGAATCAGGATTTGGATACGGTGGACTTTGCAAATGAAATTGCGGCGAAAAGTTTGGAATTTTATGATAATAATTTCAAAGTGCCTTACCCTCTTAAGAAATTGGACCAGGTAGCATTACCGGATTTTGAAGCAGGGGCAATGGAAAATTGGGGACTAGTAACTTATCGTGAATCGATGCTCTTGGCTAGTAAAAATGCTACTTTGGATACGAAAAAAAGCATAGCGCTTACGGTAGCACATGAACTTTCGCATCAATGGTTTGGCGATTTAGTGACAATGGAGTGGTGGGATGATTTGTGGCTGAACGAATCATTTGCTAGTGTGATGGAATATTACGCGGTGGATTTTATTCATCCAGAATATAAGATTTTTGAGAACTTTTTTATAGGCGATGCGCTGGCGGCTTTGAAGCGGGATGCTTATAGCGGAGTGCAATCGGTGCACCAGGACGTGGGAAATCCGGAAGAAATTGCAACTTTGTTTGATCCGGCAATTGTGTATGCAAAAGGTGCGAGGTTAATGTTGATGTTAATTCGTGCAATGGGTTGGGAGAATTTCTGTAAAGGAATCGCGGACTATTTTGAAAAATATAAATATAAAAATACGGTAGGGGATGATTTATGGAAGAGCCTAAAACCGTATACGGATTTTGATCCACATAAATTGATGCATGCATTTATTGACAGGCCGGGTTATCCAGTAGTTACGAATGTTGAGGGTAATTTCGACGAGTTTTCACAGAAGAGATTTTTGTTAGATGGGGCAGGAGAAGAATCAGAATGGCCATTGCCAAAAATTCAGGAAGATATGTCGGGACATTATATTTTGAATTTGTCGGAAGAGGAGTTTGATGAACGATTGGCAGAGTTTGAAACTCTGGGTTTGGAAGAAAAGCTACGGCTTTTGATTGACCGAAGCTTAATTGTTAAAACTGAATTGGCTTCAAGTGCATCACTTTTGCCGTTGGTCGAAAAATTTAAAAATGAATCGAGTGCTGCAGTATGGGGAATTATTTTATCAATTATCAACAATCTAAAAATCTTTTTTAGCTTTGGCTCGGAGGAAGAAAAGAAATTTAAAAAGTTTGTGGGAAGATTAGTAGCGCCAAAGTTAGGCGAACTTGGCATTAGGACACGTAAGGGTGATGATGGAAATATAGTGAGACTAAGATCAATACTTTTAGCGCTAGATTATTATGCAGAAACGGAGGCGAATCTGTGTAAATTGGCAGAACTATTTGAAGATGATGCTACGAAGATTGATGCGGAAATTAGAGCGGATGTTTTAGACGCTAAAATTTATTTAGAGCCAAAGATTTATGATGAATATTTGGAAACGTATCAGAACTTAGCGGATCCAGAATTAAAGTTCGATTTGATGTTGGCTATGACTTTGTCGCGTGATGAAAAAAATGTAGAGAAATTATTGGAGCTTTTGGCAAAACCAGAAATTATCAAGCCACAAGATCAGTTTTATTTGTTTATATATTTATATAGGAACCCAGTAGTAAGAGAAAAGGCGTTTTCATGGCTTCAGAAAAATTGGGATTATGTGGCAAAAATGGCAGGTGACAAATCGCTGGATAATTATCCGCGTTATATTGCGAATGCGGTGAAGACTGAAGAGGAATATAAAGATTATTGTGATTTCTTTGGGCCGATGGAAAATAATCCAGCATTATCGAGAGCAATCGAAATAGGTAAAAACGAGATTAAGGCGCAGCTTAAATTGATTAATACGGATAGGGCGGCAGTTTACAAAGAGCTAGATTTGTGTTTATAATTTAGACATGAACGTTTTGGAATACGCTAAGGGGGTAGAGAGATTGGTAAATCCGATGTTGGTCGGGAAGACGCATTATTTGCAAACAAAATTGTCTAAAATGCCGGTGTGGCTGCAAAAGAAGATTGTGACTTCAGCCACTAAAAAAGCTAATAAGATGCCGTTTGTAGTGGAACCTTATTGTACGTTTTTGTTCTATGAGATTCCAGATCCAAATAGAGTACAGAGATTTATGCCAGAAGGTTTTCGGCCGGTAAAATCGAGCATTTTTGAGATGGGGCCAGCAAAATATTACGGGATTGTATCGATGTTCAGAATTCATACCAGTGTGTTTTGGGGCGCAAGGGCGGAATATTATTTGGTGGCGGAAAATACTAAGACTGGGCTCTTGTCGTGGATAATGATGGATTATATTAGTGATACTATTTCTTATGACGAAATGCATGGACTAAAATCGCCGGATTGTAAAAAGACGGTGATGACGACTACCTGTGAGGGGGATTTTGTATGCGAAATGAAGAGTATGGATGGGAAGAAGAAAGTAGAATGCTTGGCAAATTTAAGTCGGGCAAGAATGAAGCCTTTGAATAGGAAACTTTGGATTGAAGGTAATACGTCGATTGCTTATGGTAGATTAGCGGGGGAGCCGGATGGAGATTTGTTTTCATTGACGTTTATGCCGGAAGAAATGAAACAGGCGTTAGAAATTCCGATGGAGGATGTAAAATTTGCTAGTGTGGCGAGTGTGAGAACCGGAAAATTCGGGGCAATTTTGGAAAGGGTGGTGAGTTTCCCGTACGCGCAACATATGCTATCGGATGCACCGGGCGCGAAGACGTATTATGGAAGTGAGACGGAATTAAGGAAAGCGGCCGAATCGGTGAAATTTTCGAAGATCAAAACTTTGAATAATTAAAAAAAGAGACACTCGTCTCTTGGTGCCCTGGACAGGGGTTGAACCTGCACGTCCGTGAGGACACTAGCACCTGAAGCTAGCGCGTCTGCCAATTCCGCCACCGGGGCACGGGGCAATTATAGCATAAAAATGCCCCGGAGACTAGCTTCGGGGCGGTACTAGGGGTGGGAAGTTGAAAACGATTACCATTTTCTGCGACATTCAATGGTGTAGGACTCGACTTCCGGTCGTGATTCCAGAGTGAAAAATACTTTCTGCTCAGGATGATTAAAAGAACTGTTGTAAATACAATCAAACACATGCATTTTTTCATCGACAGGGGGAAGATTTTCCGATTCGGCTTCATAATCCTCGGTGAATTCTCGGAACTTCAGAGTACATCTGTTTTCGAGGAAAATTGCGAAGCCGTTTCGATGAAGTAGTTTGCGTATATCGAACGAGTTCTTAACGCTAAGGCGCGCGTGGACAATGTACAGCATGGGCTTACCCTCCTTAATATTTGCCGATTGTGCAAAAATCTACGACTCTTCTTATTATATCATACTTTTAAGTAAAATGCAATATTAAAAGCACAAAAGGTTTGATATAATGGAAAATGAAATGGAGGCACTATGATAGCGGTTAATTTTAGCCCAAGGGTTGATAAAGAAAAAACGGCGCGGATTTTGGCAGAGATTAAAGCAGATAAAATGGGCGGTTGGATGACTTGGCCACAAGCTTATGATAAGGATGAGTTGGATAGAATTAAAAAAACGGCTAAGAGGATTCAGAAAGATTCGGAGTGCTTGGTGTGCATTGGGATAGGAGGTTCTTATCTAGGACATCGAGCGATAATTGAAGCTTTGGGAGAAAAATCTGGTATAAAAATTGTGTATGCTGGTAATTCATTATCGCGACGTGAATTAGAACGGGCATTGGCGGAAGTTGGAGAACGAGATTTTTCAGTGAATGTGATTTCGAAATCAGGAACGACGCTAGAGCCAGCAGTGGCATTCGAGGTATTTAAGAGGAAGTTGATTGAGAAATACGACGAGAAGGGTGCAAAGAAGAGGATTTATGCTACGACGGATGCGAATAAGGGGGTACTTCATGATGAAGCGGTAGCGAATAATTATACAAGGTTCGTGGTGCCGGATAACATTGGTGGGAGATATTCGGTTTTGACGGCGGTGGGGTTGTTGCCATTGGCAGTAGCAGGTATAAAGATAGATGAATTATTAGCAGGAGCAGCTGAGGAAAGCGCGCGGGTTCTTTCCGAAAAGCAGAGTGCGGCAGTGAAGTATGCTTGGATGCGGTATGCTTTGGGTTCGAGAGGCTATGATACGGAAGTATTTGCAAGTTTTGAGCCAGCGACGCTATATTTTAACGAATGGCTGAAGCAGCTGTTTGGGGAGTCCGAAGGCAAAAATAAGCAGGGAGTTTGGCCGGCGGCAGTGATTTATTCGACGGATTTACATTCCTTAGGGCAATTTATGCAGGATGGGCGACGAAATTTATGGGAGACGATTATTAATTTCCCAACGGATGAAATGAATGCAAAGGTGGTAGATGCAGTTAAAACCGCACACGTAGCAGGGGGAATACCGGTACTTAGTATAGATGTGCCGAGTTATGACGAAAGAGGTTTTGGGGAGTTGATTTATTTCTTTGAAATGAGTTGTGCAATGTCAGCAAAGTTGTTTGGTGTGAATCCATTTGACCAACCTGGGGTAGAGGCATATAAGACAGAGTTAAAAAAGTTGTTAGCGGAGAAAGAGAATGGCTAAAAAGAGGATAGTATTAGCACTAGGCGGAAATGCTTTACAGAAAAATGGTGAAGCAACAGCCGAGGCGCAAAAGGCAGTGGCTACTGAGGTGGGAGAGGTAGTGGCGGATTTAGCTGGTAAATACGAGATAATCATCGCGCATGGTAATGGTCCACAAGTGGGGAATATTTTGATTCATGAGGAGACGGCGGGCACTGATAAAGCTCCGGCGATGCCATTAGAAACGGCTGTGGCAATGAGCCAAGGACAGATTGGCTATTGGCTAACTCAGGCGATTAATAATGCATTTTCGAAGCGAGAAAAAACTGCAAAAGTGGTAACGGTGGTGTCGCAAGTGGTGGTCGACCGAAGAGACTTGGCGTTTAAAAATCCTTCAAAGCCAATAGGGCAATTTTATTCAGAAAAAGAAGCATTGCGCTTAGCAAAGGAAAAAGGTTGGGTGGTAAAAGAAGATGCTGGGCGAGGTTGGCGTAGGGTGGTGCCATCACCAAGGCCGGTGGATATTGTGGAAAAGAAGGCGATTCGCGAGTTGGTAAAAGATGGTGTGATTGTAGTAGCTGCCGGTGGCGGTGGGATTCCGGTAACTAGGACAAAAGTTTTAAGAAAATTAAAAGGTGTGGATGCAGTAATCGATAAGGATTTTGCTGCAGAAAAAATGGCGGAATTAGTGAAGGCAGATATTTTTGTTTCGGTAACGGCGGTGCCGAATGCATATATTAATTATGGTACTCCAGAAGCGCAGGCGTTGGGAGAAATTAGTGTGAAAGAGGCTGAGGAGTATATCAAAAAAGGATTTTTCAAATCCGGCTCAATGCTACCAAAAGTTGAGGCGGCAGTGACATTTGCTAAAAAAGGCGGGGCAGGGATTATTACGGATATTGATCATTTGAAAGAAGCTCTGGCCGGGAAAGCAGGTACAATTATTGTTTAATTTCGCTTGTGTTTATAATAAACTTGAATTATAATAAAAAGTATGGACGAGTCATACACTTTAGGGCATCAAGTGCCGACTAGGAAAGATTTTATTGATACAGCTGATTTTGATCAATCCGAGATGTTAGATATTATTGTGGTTTCGCGGATTGTGAGAGACTATATTAAGGGTGGTGGTTATTTGAATTCATTGTTTCATAAAAACTTAGGAATGATTTTTGAACAAAAATCCACTAGAACGAGGGTGTCTTTTGAAGTGGCGATGGAACAACTGGGTGGACATGCTTTGAATTTGGCTCCGGGTGCAATTCAACTCGGCAAGCACGAGACAATTGAGGATACTGCACGAGTGTTAGGGCGAATGTGCGATATGCTAATGTCTCGCGTGGATAGGCATGAATCCATTGAGGCTTTGGCTAAATATGCAGATGTGCCAGTGATTAATGGTATGAGCGATAAATGTCATCCAACGCAGGGTGTAGGTGATATGATTACGATTTTTGATCATTGGCCGGAAGGTAAGCAGGCTGGTCAAGTAAAGGTGATTTTTGTGGGTGATGCGACGCAGGTGTGCAATACGCTTTGTGATATGACGACGAAAATGGGTATGAACTTTGTACATTTTGGTCCAGCAAATCACAAGATTGATGATGCGGTGCTAGCAGCTGGTGTGGCAAATACACAAAAATATGGTGGTTCGGCGATTTGGACGGACGATCCGGCTTGTCTTAAGGATGCAGATTTTATTTATACGGATGTGTGGTATGGGCTTTATGATAAAGAAACGCCAAAAGAGGTGTATATGGCGGATTTTTACCCGAAGTATCAGGTGAATGATGAAATGATTGCGGCGACTGGGAATCCAAATGTGAAGTTTTTGCATTGTTTGCCGGCTAGTCGTAATGAGGAAGTAACCGATTCGGTGCTGGATGGTGCACATTCGATAGCATGGGATGAGGCCGAGAATCGTCTGACCGCACAGAGGGGTTTAGTATTGTATTTTGGTGGAGTAGCGCAAGCTACGCTCGATTATATAAAACAACAAAAGGAGGCTAAATAATGCCAAAGAAAAAATATAAATTCAGGCTGTTCTCGGCAGTGCTTGCGACGGTCTGTATAATTCTCGTTGCGGACGCGGTGGCGCCAACAGCAGCGATTGGGCACTCGATGTATATCTGGTGGGCAATTATGCTGATTGGCTTTTTTGTGCCTTATGCGTTGATTTCAGCTGAGTTAGGTACACAGTACCCGTCCGAAGGCGGTATGTATACTTGGATTAAAAAAGCTTTCGGTAAGAAATGGGCTTCTCGTGTAGCTTGGTTCTATTGGGTGAATTACCCACTTTGGATTGCATCACTTGCGGATCTTATTACGAGCCTTATCATGACGATGCTTGGTGTGGAAATGGAAATGTGGATGGTGCTTGCCATTCAGCTTGTATATATCGTGCTCGTTACGGTGTTAGGGATGCTGAGAATTTCACAGTCCGACTGGGTATCGAATATCGGTGCCATCATTAAGATTTTGATTCTTGGTGGCATTGGTTTCCTTGGTTTCTATATTTTATTCACCAAGGGAACTGCGAACCCGGTAGAATCTTGGCAAGATTTTGTGCCATTGCTTTCTGCTGATGGTGGAATTGATTGGGCGGGATTATCGTTTGTGTCGCTTATTATCTTCAATATGCTTGGTTTTGAAGTGGTTGGGACATTTTATGATGATATGGATAAGCCAAAGAAGCAGATTCCACAAGCGATTATCCTTGGTGGGATTTTGATTGCGATCTTCTACATTTTGCCATCATTTGCGCTTGGCGTAGGCACGGAATTTTCAGAAATCGCAACTGATACTGGGCTTCTTAATGCTTGGCAGATTTTGTTATCTAACGCGGGCTTTGAAGCGGCGGCAATCCAAGCCATTATTGTCACAGTGGGTGGATTATTCATTTTGACGTTGATTTCCAATGTTTCTTCTTGGAACTTTGGTGTCTACTCAGTGATTGCTTATGCAGCAGAGGACGGAATGTTCCCGAAATCTTGGAGGAAACGCAACAAAGACGGAGTGCCCTATGTGGTGGGTATTTGGACTGGTGTGGTCGCAGCAGTATTAGCGATAGCTGGTATTGTGATCGCTTATGTATTTCCAGAGAATGAGGCGCTCTCAAATATGTTCTGGGCGTTCTTCTCGCTGTCATTGGTATGTTTGTTGCTCAGCTATATTCCGATGTTTGCGGCGTTTATCAAGTTGCACAAAAATGGCAAACAAGTACAGAATGGTTACTGGCTTAAGATTGGTCCAGTAATGCGCTGGTTGATGGGCTTAGTGCCACTAGCATTGCTTGGTGTGTCGTTGTTCTTTACTTTGGTACCGGAGTTTAGCTTAGAGGCGGTTTTGGATAATTCAACACTGATTGTATCGTCTGTGGTGTGTATAGCGATTGGCGAAATAATGGTGTTCCATATGAGCCAAAAGGACAAGGCCAAAAAATTAGCTACAAAAACCCGAAAAGTATTAAAGAAATAAACAAAAATTAAAAGCGGGGCAGTGTGCCCCGCTTTTGGACAGAGGAGATATCATGAAATTACAGTCTACGCCGAAGCAAGATGGATTTTATATGCCATCTGAGTTGGCACCGCATAAATGTACGTATTTGTTATGGCCGGAAAGACCGGATAACTGGCGGGAAGGGGCAAAGCCAGCACAAAAAGCTTTTCGCCAGGTGGTAGAAACGATTGCTAAATATGAGCCAGTAGTGCTGGGCGTAAATCAATCACAATATTTGCATGTGTTGGGCATGAATATGCCTAATGTTTCGGTAGTTGAGATTTCAAACAATGACTCGTGGATTCGTGATAGTGGAGCCACTATGGTAGTGAATGACAAGGGTGAATTGCGTGCTGTAGATTGGGGCTTTAATGGCTATGGCGGTATGGTAGATGGGATTTATTTTCCGTGGGACTTTGATGACTATGTTGGTGCGAAAATGGCGAATATTGAAAAGGTTGATCGCTATGTGCCGGATGATTTTGTACTGGAGGGCGGTTCGATTCATACGGATGGCGAAGGGACTTTATTAGTGACTGAAGAGACTTTGCTAGCCGAGGGACGCAATCCTGGTATGAGTAAGGAAGAAATTGAAGCGAAATTATTGGAGTATACTGGCGCAGAAAAGGTTTTATGGTTGCCATATGGTGTATATAAAGACGAAGATACAAATGGCCATGTAGATAATATTTGTCAGTTTGTGGCGCCAGGTAAGGTGGTGCTAGCATGGGAAGATAATCCAGAAGACCCGCAGCATGAGCGCTCGGTGAAAGATTTGGAATATTTAGAAGGCGTGACGGACGCAAGAGGGCGAAAATTGGAAGTTGTGAAAATTCATGTGCCGAATGTAGTAACAATTACAAAAGAAGAGTCTGAAGGCGTTGATGTAGTGGAAGGAACATTCCCGCGCAATGAGGGGGATCGTTTGCCAGCATCGTATATTAATTATTATAATTGTAATGGCGCGATAATTTTGCCAGTGTTTAACGACCCGCATGATGCGGACGCGATTCGGACACTGCAAGATTTATTCCCGGATCGGACGATTGAGCCGATTTATGCACGCGAAATTTTGCTAGGTGGCGGAAATATACATTGTATTACGCAACAGGTGCCGAAAGTTTAGAAATAGCCCCTTTCGGGGCTATTTTTTTGTGATATAATTTGTTTATGGATAAATTATCGTTTGATGGGCCGGTAGTTTTGGCGATTCTTGATGGGGTGGGTTTGGCACCAGATGGGCCTGGCAATGCAGTGTCAAAAGCAAGGACGACTTTTTTGGGTAAGGCGGCGCGAGAGTATCCGCACGTAGCTTTGGATGCGTCTGGTGAGGCAGTAGGTTTGCTACCTGGGCAGGCGGGGAATTCAGAAGTTGGACACAATACGATGGGCGCTGGTCGGGCAATGAAGCAAGATATTGCGAGGGTGAACGAGGCTTTTTCTTCTGGTGAGGTGTTTGAAACTGAGGCATGGAAGGGGGCGATTGGCACAGTTTTAAGAAAGAACAACAGAGATAATATTGACAATTTTGGTAAAGTGTGGTATAATGAGGAGATGGAGCCTGCAACGTTGCATTTTGCGGGCATTTTTTCTGATGGTGGAGTACATAGCCATATTTCTCATCTTGAGCAGATGATTGAAAGGGCTTATCGTGAGGGTGTACGTAGGATGCGCGTGCATGCTGTGCTAGATGGTCGTGATACGCCGCCGCAGTCGGAGCCAAAATATATTCGGAGATTTGAGGAATTTGTGAAGAGATTTCCTAATGCAGATATCAAAATTGCTTCGGGTGGCGGTAGACAAACGACGATTTCGGACCGATATGAAAATGATTGGGATATGGTGGCTCGGGGTTGGGATGCGATGGTGAATGGTGAGGCGGATTATTATTTTAAGACGCCGGAAGAAGCTATTTCGATTTTGCGGCGAATTAATCCTGAGGTGCAAGATCAGGATTTGCCAGCGTTTGTGATTGTAGATAATAACGACAAGCCGGTGGGGAAAATAGAAAAGGGTGACGCGCTGATTTATTTTGATTTTAGAAAGGATCGGGCGATTGAAATTGCGCAGGCGTTTACGTATTGGGATTTTCCGTATTTTAATCGTGGGGATTATAAGCCAACGGATGTGTATTTTGTGGGGATGGCAGAATATAATTCAGATACGCACGTTCCGGAACATCGTTTGATTGAACCGGTAGAAATTGATGAAACTTTGCATGAATTTTTGGGAGGATGTGGAATTTCGCAACTCGCAGTGAGCGAGACGATGAAATTTGGACACGTTACGTATTATTTTGATGGGAATAGTTACGAAAAAGTAGCAGACGAAGAGTTTATTAAAATAGACTCCTATGATGATTATCCAGCGGCGCGGCCATGGATGCGGTCGGCGGAGATTGTGGATGCGGTAGTGGATAATTTAGAGAAGTATAAGTTTATAAGATTGAATTTTCCGAATGGTGATATTGTAGGGCATACGGCAGATATGGAGGCGACGATTATTGGAATGGAGGCGGTGGACCTCGGTTTGGCAAGAATTGCAGAGAAAGTAGATGAGCTAGGCGGGTGTTTAATTATCGTGGCGGACCATGGTAATGCAGAAGAGTTGTTGGATGAAAATGGCGAGAAAAAGACCGCACATACGCTTAATAAGGTGCCGTGCATATTCTATGATAATACGGCAAATCGAACTAAGTATCAGTTGGCAGATTTAGCAGAACCTGGACTTAAAAATTTGGCAGCTACAATAGCGGTACTATTGGGCCAGAATGACTATCCCAAAAAGTGGGAGCAGCCGCTCATTTCTGTGGTATAATTGGCTCACTAATAAGTGAGGATTTGAATATGATTACAAAAGCAATTATTCCGGTAGCTGGATGGGGCACTCGGAGACTGCCAATTACGAAGATTATTGAGAAATCGATGTTGCCGGTAGGGAATCGGCCGTTGGTGGATTACTCGGTGCAGGAATTGATCAAGGCTGGCGTAAGGGATATTTATATGGTGATATCAAATACGGAACCATGCCAGGTGCGAGAGTTTTACAAAGATAATTTGGCACTAAATCAATATTTGATTGAGAGAGGTAAAGAAGACAGATTGAAGTTAGCCAAGACTTTACCAGACGATGTGACGATTCATTATACAGTGCAGGATCAGGCTGGTAAATATGGTACGGCGGTGCCAATTGCGTTGGTGGTGGAAGAATACAAAATTGACGAGCCGGTGCTAGTATTTATGGGCGATGATTTTGTGTGGAATCCGAATGGTGAATCGGCGGCGGAAGCTTTGATAAAAGCGGCTGGCGACAAAGATTCGGCAATTTTGGGTGTGGAAATTCCGAAGGATAGGGTTGAAAAATATGGCGTGCTGTCTGCAAAAGATGGCAAGCTAGTGGGCGTAGTAGAAAAACCAAAGCCAGAGGAGGCACCGTCTAATTTGATTAATGTTTCGAAATACATTATGGCGCCGGAATTGTTGAAGCGAATTGTGAAATATGTAAATGAGCATGACTTTGGACCAAAAGATCAAGAATATATGGTAACTGACCCAATTGACGAATATATTAAAGATGGTGGTGTGATGAAAGTAGCACCAACTACAGGTGAGTATTTGGATGGTGGTTCGGTTGAGGGGTGGTTGCATGCTAATAATGTAGTTTGTGGTTAAACATAATCGTGATATAATTACGATAGGTGGGCCTTTAAGGAGGCTAAATGTTGAAAATCAAAAATCAGAAAAAAGACCCAATTGTGCCGCCGCTAACGATCTCGGCTTTGTACGATTTGTCATGCTTTCGACACAATAAAAGCGTAGTGATAAATCAAAAAGAGTTTGATTTTACAAGGCGTGAGCTGAAACGTGATCGTAAAATAATAGCGAAGGCATTGCTTGCACTTGGAATTAAGAAGGGCGACATCATCACCGTGGCGACGGGGCGTTCGATGTATGATAATATTCTGATTTTTTTGGCGGCGAACAAAATTGGTGCCTTGGTGGCCTTTCTCGATGAAAAAACTCCGCGCGATACGTTGCTATTTTATTTGAATGAGTTTAATTCGCCTTTGGTAGTGACTTATAAATATAGCGATAAAAGAATTAAGGAATTGAAGCGCGATGCAAAGTCAGTAAAAAATGTTATTAATCTTGATGGTGAGATGATTGCGGACGGCGACATTGATGAAACGCAGACTGAAGTGATTGAAAGATCGGCGTTAGACGGGATATGGTTGGGTAAACAGAAGATTGCCAAAGTAGCGGAGAAATATAAAGGATTTGTGCCGCTAGGAATTTTTGGCGGGAATAGAGAAGCTTTGGTTTCCTTTACGTCTGGCTCGACGAGTGGGCCAAAGCCGATGGTATTTACGAACAAGAGTTTAATTGCAGCGGCGCTATTTTCAAAAGCGGCAAGTGGTATTAAGATGTGGGATAAAGAAGTAAAGACTTGGCTTTCGTTTGTGAAATTTGATTGTCCGTATGGGTTCTGGACCTCAGCGATGACACCGATTATCGGCGGCAGCTCGGTGATTTTAACGCCGGATATTGATGATAAAAATTTTGAATATTATTTTAGCAAAGATATTAGTGTAGTGCAGGCAGTACCACTCTTGTTTGATTCATTGCCATACATGTTGCCAGACGGTATGGATTTATCGTGTGTAAAAATGTGTATATCTGGTGGTGAGCGTTTAGAAAAGCAGGCGTCTGAAGACACGGCAGAATTTTTCAAAGCGCATGGCGCGATGGTAAAGATGTGCAATGGTTATGGTGTGGGGGAGTGCCTGGGTTCTATTACTGTGGCGGTGGGCTCAACTTATCATCCGGATACGGTGGGGAGAGTGGTGCCAGGGGCGCATGTAATGGTGCTAGATCCAGAAACCGGTGAAGAATTGGATTTTGGAAGAACGGGTATTTTATATGTTTCTGGTAAACATTTGTTAAGAAGATATTTTAACCGTCCAGAACTAGATGAAGAGAAGATACTAAAAGTTAAAGGGCGCAGGTTTGTAAAAACCGGTGACCTTGCGATAGTATCGGAAACTGGGTTTATAACTTTGGTGGGGCGGGCAACTTTCTTTATTAATAATGTACCAGCAAAAGTTTATTACGAAGTAGTACGTGCAGCGGTGGCGCGAAGCGAACTAGTGTCGCGGTGCTATGTAGTGAAAATGCCGGATAAGAAACTAAGTTGGTCTTCTTGCGCGTTTGTGGTAGCGAAAGACGGAGTTGGGCAAAATAATGAAACGCGTCGCCAAATTGTGAAAGACGCGACGGAACCGTTTTATTTGGGTAAGAGGCGGATGGTATTAAAGAATTATGAAATTCCACGGAAGGTAGTGTTTTTAGAGGAGCTTCCTTTGACTAGGGCGAATAAGACTGACTTTAGGAAACTGGAAAGAATGGCCAAAGAAATAGCCGAGAGTAAAGCATAGGCGCAAAATAAATTAAGCACAAGTATGTAGTTGACTTAGCGGGAATTAATGGTGGGGTTGTGTTTTGTTTTCTTTTGTGCGTAAATATGCCCGGGTTGCTCTTTGGAGTTTAGTGGGCCTTTGCAGAAATAGTAATATTTGTGCTGTGTGAGGTAGCCATTAAACGATGTTCTAGGCATTAGGTTGCCAGGAAGGAGATGAAATGACCATAGAGTTTAATCTTCTATGCATCATAATTCCGAGACGTAAGTCCGCACCGAAGAAAAAGTTTAACTAGGTAAACCTAGTTAAACCAACCCTTAGAAAAGCTCTTCCTAGAGGGGCTTTTCTTATACGTTTATTATAGCATGTTTTATATAGATATGCTATTATTTAACTATAAGTATTTTTTTGAAAGGATAAAAATGGATCCAAGTAATGTGGTAGGGGCACCAAGTGTGCAACCTCAGCCGGCCCCAACGGTAGCAGAAGCAATTTCAGCTGAGTTGGCAGCAACGCCAGAACCAGCTAAGCCAGAGAACCCGATGGTTGTAGCTGAGCCAGAAAAGAAGTCTAGCAAAGGTGGCATTATTGCAGCGATTTTGTTTGCTTTGATTGCGGTGGGTGGTGTTTCTTTCGGCGTATGGGCAATGATGGATGGGAATGCACAAAGAGATCAGTTGAATTCGCAGATTGATGCTCTAAAAAGGACGAATAGTGAGTTGATGGAAAAGTTGGCTGAGGATAATTTTGATGGCGATTCTGATATAGATACTGCTGTTGATATTGAGGATTATATCTATATAGAAGGAGCGGGAGTAAAGGTTAAAAAACCAGAAAATTGGCGGGATTTAATACGAGAGTATAGTTATTATAATGATTATCCGCAAGCGGTAGATACGTTTGAGATTAGAGAGAGTTCTGACCCTGGTGGTGGTATATATATTTCGACGGTTGCATCTTGCGACGAACAAGTCGCTGCACGTAGAGTGTGTTTTGCGGTTGATGACTTAAATGTGGTTGTAGCTCAGATGGTGGGTGAGCTTGTGTCAGTTGATGATAGCACCATTTCTGAGGCTTTTTGGAATTATTTTACTAATCCAGAGAATTACTCAGCCATATGATTTTAAAATAAGCTTAAATCTTAAATTAGCACTCTTGACGTTGGAGTGCTAATTTGCTATGATGAGAATATGCAAGAAGAATTTAGTGAAATTATGAATAAGCTGAGCGAAAATGCACGTTTCGCTTTGCAAAAATCTGATTTTTATAGTAAGAGATACAATAACGGTTACATGGGCACAGAACATCTTTTGATGGGGATTTTGTCCATTGATACTTCAACGGGTGCGAAGATGCTACGTGAAGCGGGGGCCACAATTGATGAAGTAGAAAAAGCGCTCAATAAAACTGCGGTAGAGGTGCCGGGTAGTGATATGGCGATGATGTCGCTTTCGGAAGCGGTGATTTTGACGCTTCGGATGGCGCGAAATTATACCAAAGAAGAGGGGTTAACAGTAATTGGCACTGAGCATATATTATATGCGCTTTTAAGTCAGCCAAATTCAAGGGCATCTTTGATTTTGCAAGGTCTCGATGTTGATACGGAGAAAGTTCTCGGCGAAATTGAGGATCTAGTAGAGGAACAAACAAAAGATGAACAATTAAAGGCCGAAAAAGCTAAGTATATTAAGGGCTCTGGGTTAAAGTTTTTGAGAAAGTATGGCAAAGATTTAACCGAAGAAGCGAGAAATGGCAAACTAGATACCGTAATTGGACGTGAAAATGAAATTGAAAGAGTGGTGACAGTTTTAAGCCGTCGGACAAAGTCTAATCCGGTGCTCATTGGTGAAGCCGGCGTAGGTAAAACTGCGATTGTGGAAGGGTTGGCTACGAGGATTGTGAAGAACGAGGTGCCGGGGAACTTGATTGGTAAGCATATTTATCAGGTGGACTTGTCGAGTGTAGTGGCGGGAACGAAGTTTCGTGGTGAGTTTGAAGAGCGCATTAAGGGTATTATTGATGAGGCGACGGGCGATGATTCGATTTTGCTATTTATTGATGAGATTCACTTATTGTGTGGGGCGGGTTCTAGTGAAGGTTCGATGGACGCGGCGAATATTTTGAAACCGGCGCTCGCAAGAAATACAATTAATTTGATTGGCGCAACGACTTTAGATGAATATCGTAAAACGATCGAAAAAGACAAGGCTCTTAGTCGACGTTTTCAGACAGTGATGGTGGAAGAACCTTCAGCGGCAGTGACGCTTCGGATTTTGAAGGGCATTAAAAAACATTATGAAAATCATCACGGCGTGGTAATTCCGGATGAGATTTTAGAAACAGCTATTACGATGTCTCAGCGATATATAAATGATCGTTTTATGCCAGATAAAGTAATTGATGTGATCGACGAGGCTTCGGCGATTTGTAAAGTAGCGGCGGACAAAAAGGGTGGTGGTAAATACAAAAAGATGAAGATTGAAAAAACGGCTCTGGAAGGGAAGATTACGGAAGCGGCAGAGAAGGAAGATTATGAAAAAGCTGCAAATTTGAAGACCGAGTTAGCAAAGCTAGAACAGGAGATTAAGAAACTAGAAAAAGCTGGAGTAAAGGAAACTGAAAACCCGACACTTACAGAGGAAAATTTGGCAACTGCAGTATCGCTTAAGACTGGCATTCCGGTGTCCAAAGTTCATGATAGCGAAATGAAAATGTTGATGGGGCTTGAAGATGAGCTGAAAAAATCAATTATTGGACAAGACGAGGCGGTGAAGGCGGTGGCAAAAGCAATTCGCAGAGGTCGTTCTGGAATTACGGATGCAAGAAGGCCAATTGGTTCGTTTCTATTTATGGGTCCAACTGGTGTGGGTAAAACTGAACTTGCCCGTGTGATTGCACGTGAAGTGTTTGGTGGCGAAAATGCGTTAGTAAAAATTGATATGAGCGAGTTTGGCGAGAAGCATAACGTGTCGCGTTTGGTGGGTGCGCCGGCGGGCTTTATTGGCTATGATGATGGCGGTAAGTTAACTGAAGCAGTGCGCCGTAAACCGTATTCGGTGATTTTGTTTGATGAGATTGAGAAGGCGCATCCGGATGTGTTTAATTTACTACTTCAGATTTTGGAAGATGGCGTGCTCACAGATGGGCAGGGGAATAAAATTAAGTTTAATAATACAATTGTAGTGCTTACTTCTAATCTTGGTTCGGCTGATATGTATCGTGAGAGCGAACTTGGGT
>CAZLPA010000014.1:0-18611 GCA_964561295.1 uncultured Candidatus Saccharibacteria bacterium
TGTTATTGTGAACATAAAGACGAATCGTATAAACTTCGCCATCTTTCACAGTAATCTCGTCAGCATTCCAAGTTTCGCTATTTGAAGAGCTAAGCTTAGCGCCTACGAAATTGCGTTCATCACCGATTTTACCATCGGTAATAGAGTTAAAAGTAATAGTGTCACCGAGAGCACCATCATTAATTTGTGCAATCGTATAAGTAGTACGACCATTACTTGAATCACCCCAAGCGTTTACTACCGCTGGAGTCATTGTCGCGCCAGCTACAATCGCTGCAGCTGCCACAGACAAAATAGTCTTATAGATTTTATTCATAATAATCCTTTCAAATTAAATAATTGTTGTCGCTAGCCGAATTGTTAATATTCGTCTGCAACCGAATCATCTCAGTCTTCAATTATGGAGTGAAGCCCGGCAACCGAAGTTGCCGGACTTTTTGCTAAGGTACTTGGGCCGTCCCGCCCATGGGCTCCACCCTATATCTATATATCTCTTAATCCACAGGACCGCCCCACGCAGTCCCAAGATCAGTAGAGATCGGTTCGGTCTCCCCATCAGGGTTGACCACATGCACCGGCTCCTGTTCCGGAGTCGGAGTATCGATACCGCCATTGCCCGTACCGCTATCGGCATTGCTGTCAACATTGGTATTAGGCTTCGGCGTCACCGTCGGGGTATTAGGATCCCCGCCCTCTTTTTGGGTTTCATTAACCTCTTCGAGCTCCTGCATGATTTCTTTGTACTCATCGTAAGACATATAAGTCGAGTTCGTCGGCTTTTCCTCACTTGAGTATTGAGCTCCCACGCCATTATTGGTGTTCGGTCCCGGTCCCGGATTGTCGTTACCTCCTACCGGAGTTCCCTGTGTCGGGTCTTTCGGATTCGAAGGCTTCGGATCGTCCGGTTTCGGGTCATCCGGCTTTGGGTCGTCGGGTTTGGGGTTATCGGGCTTTGGGTTATCAGGGTTCGTCGGCTTTTCCTGCGGCGTGATTTTCATCACATGTTCCACGTCACAAGGCTGGAAACCACAGTCAATCCTATACGATACCTCAAAGATTTGCCCCTTGATGATGAAAGTATAGGTTAAAAACCATCCTGTGTGCTCATCAGTTTTCATCACGATGACGTCCGGGATACCGTTAGATGTATATGGATTCATATACATCTGGTCTTCGATCCCCTTCGCCTGCGTAATTTCCACCTTGGTTGCCGTATCCAGGAAAGCAAAGAAGCCGTCCAGAGTTTTGTAATACAACACCTGGTCGCCCATAAACCTTTCCTTTGCGTAATTTATGGCTGCATCCCACTTCTCGTCACACTCGTCGTAGAACGCACCCATATAACGCGTCCCGAGATTAGCGTCGAACCAAGCCATGTCGGCCGCTCCGAGCGCCACATCGAGTTTGATACGTTTCCTAAACTCCTCATCGTAGTCCTTCGCCGTCTTCGACTCATCATACGGATTAAAACCGAAGTTAAAATCGTTTGACTCGTCTTCGTCCTTCAGCATCGCCAGGTTGTAAAACCCGTACCAGCTCACCGTCTGTGTCTTGGTCGCAGTAGCTTGCGTAGTCGTCGAATTGCTCGGCCACTTGATTGCATTCCACTTTACGCCAAAGATCAACGTCAGGATAATCGCTAGTGTCGTCAAGATGATTGCTACCCATCCAAAGATGTGCGCCAGCCTGGCATTCTTCTCATCTTTACCATGTTCATAGTAGTAGAACAAAGCATGAATGATAAAAAAGCCAATGCAGACAAACAGCATAATGAGCGGCAGCACACTAATTACAGACATCCAGAAGACGTCTTTCACCAGTATCCTCATCATAATAACCGACGCTTTCGAAACTTGGTAGAAGAGTCCAGTCAGGAGAACGAAACAAATCATCTCCTTCAGGTTGGTACCATCCTTGTGCCACCAGATCATCAGGTAGGCCATCAGACCCAGCACAATTGCCAAGAAAATCGGCTCCAACCAGATTAATTTTGCCACTTTCGGAATGAAGAAATTGACAACGCCAATCGTCGTACCGATAATGGCGGCCTTAATCCAGCCGTCTCTTCCAGCGCCTGCCAGAGCATTCGCAATGCGGAATTTGAAGAGCTTACGCCCTTCCTTGTTCTCTTCTGCTTCAATGAGTCTCACCCCATTGAGCATGCGTTCGGCCGTGGCAACGATAAACATCACCACAACTCCCAGAATCAATGACATAATAAACAGTAACATTAGGCATCTGCCTCCTTTTCAAAATTTGTTGGAGGCTAGCGCCTCCAGGATTGTGGGGACGTTAGAGATATATAGAAATCAGGTTCCATTTGAAACCTGAGATGATTCGGTTGTTAATGGTCGTCTTGTCTTAGGACACACCTCGACTCAGACTACTTACATTGTATCACACTTTAGCTTTTTTGTCAATATGAATATCACTTTTTCTGCTTATGGTAAATTACTCTAGCATGAGAAAAGCCCGACGTAAAGCCGGGCCTTCCCAAAGTGCAAGTTGGATGTGAAGATTAGCCGAAATACTCGCGGATTTCGGCGTTATCAAGCAGGTGATCGATCTGGCCATTCTTGTAGAACGCCCAGACTTCATCGTACTCACCGTTGCCGGCCTGTTTGGCCGCCCAGCGGTCCGCCACCACATAGACCGTCTTGGTCTTGAGATCGCGATAGGCAAAGGCCTTACGCACGCCATTCACCGCAATGGTGCAACCATGCGCCTCCTCCGCCTTGGGCGGTTCAGCCTTCTTCTTGGGCGGCGTCGCAACCGCCTCGGACTTGCCAGCAGTTTTGCCAGAGGTGTCGCCGTCTGCGGGCTGCTGCGGAGCTTCCAGCTTCTTGAGGCGCTCATCGAAATCGCCGAACTTCTTCTCAAAGCCGTCCATGCTCTCAGTGACCTTGCCGGTCAGGGCATTCACGGCCTTCGCCAGCTTTTCGATATCGCTCTCCGGCGCCTTCGGCGGCTCAGCTTTCTTGGGCTCTTCAGCCTCAGGTGCCACTACGACGACCTCTTCCTTCGGTTCTTCACTTGCGTTAACAGTACGTTTGGACATATCTAACCCTCCTTAGATTGTATTCAATAGCCTCCAAACTCAAGCTATCACCCTAATTATAGCACACTTATGCTAAAATGTCAATGGCTATACCACATCCTTGCTTTTTTAAGAGTCGAGCGGTATAATAAACGCTATGGTGGGATTAGCTCAGATGGTTAGAGCGTCTGATTGTGGTCCAGAAGGTCACCAGTTCGATCCTGGTATCCCACCCCACTGCGGGTATAGTACAGTGGTTAGTATGCAAGTTTTCCAAACTTGAGATGAGAGTTCGATTCTCTCTACCCGCACCAATAAAAGTAAAAATAAGCATTTATGCTTATTTTTAGTTTTATGGGAGTGGGGCCAAGAGAAGACTTTCTCTCTACCCGCACCAATTACTTCGGTAACAGCAAAAATGCTACAGTTCCTGCCGCTGCACCCAAAATAATCGTAATAATAATAGTTACTACCAACCCCACCCGAGAATCTTTCTCGGGTTTATTAATAATCGTTACTGGCCCTGTCATTTCCTCCTTAGCCACCACTATTTTCTTCTGGTAAACATTTTTCGACAGCGGCCGCTTTGGTACTCTCTCTGTGTTCACGAATGGATTCTTTGGTATTTTCAACGCCTCAGGTTTCTCTACTTCTGATTTTTTAGGCTCAGCTTGTTTTTCCTCTTCCGCCACTTTTTCCTTTGCTACAGACTTTTTCATTACAGACATCTTGGCAATTTTCTTCGCCTTTATCTCTGTAATCTCTTCCTTGGCTGTCTTCGGCTTGCTCAGAGGACGTTTCTCCACTTCAGTTTTAACAAATTTTGGTTTAAAATCTTCAATCACGCCATATTTAGGCTCGCGTCTGCCTACCGACACTCCAGCCTGCGGCTTAACCTCTCTAGCCTCAAACATTTCGTTAATTTCAAGCTCATCTACTTCACCAACAGCCTGCGACGCCTCAACACGCTCAGCTTTTACCGTCTTTGCTGTATTTACCGGAACAAAATCCATGTATTTTTTATTCATGACTTCACTCTCTTAGCTACCTCTATTATATCAGTGAATTCACTGAGAATCAAGCTCGAGCCACCCACTAGCAACCCATTTATACCCGGCACCATCAGATAACCACCAGCATTAGATGGATTTACACTCCCACCAAACAAAATTGGAACTTTATCTTTAACCTTGGCCCCATAGACTTCAGCTAGCGTCTTCTGAATTAATTTCACTACTTCCCCCACTTCATCTGGGGTGGCTAATTTCGCTGCCTTAGTACTAGAAATCGCCCACACTGGCTCATAAGCAATTATCACTTTGCCAATATCTTCCTCTGACACGTCCGCCAAGCCCCCCACTAACTGGTCACGAATCACATCCGCCGTTTCGCCAAAAGCCCGCTCCGATTCTGTTTCACCGATACAAAGAATCGGCGTAATCTTATTCCGTACTGCCGCGGCCACTTTCTTTTGTATCATTTTATCGTCTTCGCCAAAAATATGTCGCCTCTCTGAATGGCCCACGATACAATAATCCACAATACCCCTCAACTGTGCAAAAGAAATTTCTCCCGTATAGGCCCCAAAATCACGATAAAAGGCATTCTGCGCTGCCAACTTCATCTTATGACGATCTATTTGCAATGACAATGATTGTAGTGCCAACGTAGATGGCGCCACCACTACTTCTATATCTCTGTAATTCGGCAATTTTTTCTGAAGCTTATGTAGATAAATCGAAGCCTCTCCCACCGTAAAGTTTATTTTCCAGTTGCCCACGACATATGATTTCATAAGCCAATTATAGCATGTTATAATTGAAGTATTATGAAAAAAGTTTTAGCATTCGACGTCGATCAAACCCTTAACGTAGCAAAAACTCCTATCACGGATGATATTGCCGAGCTTTTGGTTGGCTGTCTCAATAAATTCGAAGTCTGCCCCATCTCTGGGCAAAAATTTGACCAATTTCTAATCCAAATCGTCAACCGCTTGCCTAATCCCACTCCAGAACAACTTAGCCACCTTCATTTATTTGTAGCTCAAGGCACTCAATACTATCGCTATAACACCGAGAAAAAAGATTGGGAACAAGTCTATAACTATCCCCTAACTAAAGAACAAGTTGCCAAAATCACCGTCGCTATCAAACAGGCCGCCGAAGAACTTGGTTACTGGGAAGAAGACAAGTTAATTCCTGGCGACGAAATCATCGAAAATCGTTTATCTCAAGTTACTTTCTCGGCCCTCGGCCAAAAAGCTGGCACCGAAGCCAAATACGCCTGGGATCCAGACCACAAAAAACGCGAACAAATTGTGGCACGTTGCAAAGAACTCGCCCCAGAGTTTGAATACGAGATTGGTGGCACCACCTCTATCAATGCCGTCACTCCTGGCATGAATAAAGTTTTTGGAATGACTCATCTCTTGGAAGAACTGAATGTCACCAAAGAAGATATTCTCTACTTCGGTGACATGACTCAACCTGGTGGCAACGATTACCCAGTTGTCCAAATGGGCATTGATACCATTACTGTCAGAAGCCATGAAGATACCGCCTATGCATTAAGGGGTATACTAGGCATATTAGAATAGAGCAAGCGAGCATTATTTTCCTTTTCTATGCTATAATATGCTTATGCATATTCTAATAGTGGGCAATATCTTAAAGGACGTCTATCTCAACCTCGATTCTCGTACCGAAAGTTTCGAAACCGACAAAAACGCCACCAAGTGGTTAGACATCAGTTTTGACTCATCAGAACACCACTATTTTAATCGCCACAGCAGTTTCGGCGGTGCTGCTGTTTCCCTAGAAGTCCTTCAGAACATGGGGCTTTCTGCCGAAGTTTCCAACTCTGATTTTCATTTCTCTGAAGATGGCCCTGCTAAGCCTACTCCACCCGAATCTTACCGCTATATTTTAATTTCCGACGATGGCGTCAGCTACTTAGTTCCTAGCGAATTTAAAAATACCACTTTTACCCCACCGACCCATCCAATCGATTACCTCTATATCGACCGCTCCGCTAACCTATCCGAAAAGACTATCAAACAAATTTCTGCCTACCTTGACGATAGCCCTACCACAAAACTAATCGTCTACTTAAAAGATTCTTCTCTAAACAGTCTTTTACCCCGCGCCAATCTTGTATTTTCTGAAAATAGCAGAGGTAATTCGGAAAAACCTTACGCGCTTCCTTCAACCGTAAAGCCACCTGTCTTAGATTTCGAAAACACTATTTATATATCCGAAGATGCGCTCTCTTATCGCAATTTTACCGAACCTATTACCATCGAGCGCATTGATAAACTCACCCACCTTTCCGCCTATTCTATCGCCGCGGCGACCATTCTTGGCAGTTTTATCACAGGCGAATCTATCGAACACGGCTTTAAGCTCGCTCGCGTCAATGTTGAAAATTCCAACCTTAACTCCACCCTCAGTCTTGCCGAACTCAAAACCCTTTCCGTCGAAGAAGGTAGTCTCGAGCTCATCGCCGCTAGTCTTATGTATCCTGGCAAAGGTATCCTTGCGGCCGACGAGTCCGGTGGCTCTATAAAGAAGAAATTTGCTCAGCTTAACATTGCCGATACTTTCAGAAATCGCCACGATTATCGTAACATTTTCTTCACCACCCCAGAAATCGAGAATTACATCAGTGGAGTCATTCTCTTCGACGAAACCGCCCGCGACTACGCCGACAATGGCCAAACTTACGTCGATTTTCTTACTTCTCATCGCATTATTCCCGGCATTAAAGTCGACCAAGGCTTATCAAATTTCCCGGATTCTGAAGAAACTTATACCAAAGGCCTCGATACTTTACCTAAGCGTCTTCGAGAATATCACGCCATGGGCCTACGCTTTGCTAAATGGCGCGCCGCCTTTAACCTTACACTCTCTGACTCGGGCGAAATCATTACGCCTACCACTAAAGCCATAGAAGAGAATTGCCGTATTTTAGCCGAATACGCTAAAGCCTGCCAATCCGCCGGCCTTGTACCAATTGTCGAGCCGGAATTGGTTTATGATGGCTATTATCCAATCGAAAAAAGCGCCGAAACCACCTCTAAAATCCTCGACTTCCTATTTAGGGAACTTGCTAATTTCAAAGTAAATCTTCAAGCCACCATCCTCAAAGTCAACATGGTGTTAACTGGCAAACAATTTGGAGCCCAATCCACCCCTGAGGAAGTCGGCTCTGCTACAGCCAAAGTCCTTAAAAACCACGTTCCCCCAGAACTCGCCGGCATAGTCTTTCTTTCGGGTGGTCAAACAGTCGAGCAAGCTACCGCCAATCTTGCCGCCGTTATGCAAAATGGCCCTTTCCCATGGCCTATTACTTTTTCCTTCGCCCGTGCCCTTCAAGATCCCGCCCTCTACACCTGGCAGGGAGATAACACTAAGCAATCCGACGCCCGCCAAGCTTTTCTCTCTCGTCTCATCGCTAACACCGATGCACTAAAAAATAGCCCCTAAGGGCTATTTTGTTACTTTACTCAGCTGTCGCTGATTCTTCTTCTGGTTTACTACCATTATCTGCTGGCACATCCGCCGCCGACACTTCCCCAGCCTCTGCCGCAGCCTTATCTTCAGCTTCACGTGCTGCTGCCTCTGCTGCTGGATCATAAAGTGACGCTACCACTTGCTCAGCATCTAGCTCTTTATCCGCTAATTCTACGCCCTCTGGCAGTTTAATATCAGCAATCACAATCTTATCATCAATTTCCTTCAACCCACTTGCATCAACTACCAATTCTTCTGGCAAATCAGATGGCTTCGCCTTCACATCAATTTCCTCCAACGCTTGCGTTAGGGCAAAATGATAAGTCTTCGATGCTTCCGAAGCCTCAAAGTTCACAATCGTAATCGGAGTAGTAGCTTCCACCACTGCATTTGCCGAAATAGCTTGAAATTCGATATTGACAATCTTGCGTGTCACCGGGTTTAACTGAACATCCTTCACGATGGCAAGCTGCTTTTTGCCCGCAACATCCAAGTCAATAGGCGAATGGTAGCCAGCCTGATCCAAAACCTTCTCGGTTGCTACATATTCAGACATCCCCAAAATCGGTTCCTTCCCACCATAAACTACAGACGGAATCATTCCGCTTTCTCTTAAACTTTTCAACTTTTTGCCAGCGACTTCGCGCTTTTCTAGCGTCAATTTATATTCAGCCATTTTAATCCTTTTTCTACTATTTCTATTATTTTATCACTTTATAAGATTTTTTCAAGAGGTTCGCCTTACCTTCACCATCGCCGGGCGCAAGACTTCTTTCTCATAAAAATACCCTGGCCTCAGTGTCTCCGCAATTATTTCTTTCTCTCCCTCACCATCCACCATCATGGCCTCATGAAAATCCGGGTTAAACTCCTGGCCTTCCGAAGAATCAATCTTTTTTAAACCCAAACCATCCAAAGTTTTAGTTAATGTCTTCTCTAACGGTTCCAGCTCTTGGTAGCTACTAATCGCTCTATCTAAATCATCAAGCAAGGGTAAAACTTTATATACTGTTGCTAGTCGTGTAGCTTTCTTTTCATTTTCCTTCTGGATTTCTACTTGTTTCCTGAAATTTTCAAAATCCGCCCTTGTGCGCTGTAAATCATTTGTTAGTTCTGTAATTTTCTCATTTGTTTTCATAAAATCTCCTCCAGCATGTTTCCAGCGTGTTTTACCAAAGCCATCACACGCGAATAATTTTGTCGTGTTGGCCCCAGTACTCCAATATAACTCCTATCTGAAAACGGTGACCTAAACTTCGAAATAATCAACGATACTTCTGAATTCTTGCCAATTGGATTTTCATGCCCAATAAAAATATTCAAAGCCTCACCCGGCGCTGCTTCGCGCAACCATGGTTCCAAATTATCCAACAACTTCGCTACTGATTGTACCCGCCTTGTATCGCCAAATTCTGGCTGCGTAAATAAACGTGAAATACCAGCCAAATATAACTGCCCGTCGATTGTCGCTAACCCCAAGTTGCCAGTCAATTCCACCAGGGCATCTACCGCCCCTCTTATCGCCGCATCTGCCCTTGACTGCGAATTTACTCTTACCTCCAAAGCATGTGCGCTCCTATCAAGAGCCGGCTCCAATCCCACATTCCCATGATTTTCAAGATTATTCACATAAAACCTATATCCAGCATCAGTCGGCACGCGCCCTGCCGAAGTATGCGGCTGCGCGATTAATCCTAGTACTTCCAACCTAGCCATTTCTGCTCGTATTGTAGCCGGCGAAACATCAAAAAGCTTTGCCAAGGTTACACTCCCTACCGGCGACGCCGTCTCAGCATATTCTTCTATAATTTGGCATAAAATTTCCTTTTGCCGCTCTGTAATTTCCATACCCTAATTATAATAAATTAGCAGTAAAATGGCAAGAGTGCCAATTTCTATGATTTTTTACATTTTTTGCCAAAATTTTAAAAACCATGTTACAATGAAAAAACCTAATTTTATTAGGAATACTGTTGGGCCGAGGCCCACGCACTTTTAAGGAGGTTCCTTTATGGGAAACAAACAAAGACACAAGCAGAAGAAAATCGAATACCGCGGCAACACCTTCGTCGGCACGTTGAAAGGAGGCAAGGTCTCCGTACGTGTTCAACGCACTGCCTGTGGGCAAACCTTGCTCTCTGGCATCTTCAACGTATACGACCGTTCCTGGCAGAACGAAAGCCGCAACGCTCCGCTTCCGAATTTCGTCAAACAAGAAATCGAAGCAGCCTTTAGTTAATCCCACATCCTGTCCTTTTACTCCTCACATCCCCAGCATTCACGCTGGGGATTTTAATGCTATAATAATGTTATGGAAGAAAAAATTGCAGCAATCAAAACCTGGCTTGGCACTGGTTCTATTAATATCTTTGGTCTACCTATGTCCGGCAAAGACACTCAAGGTATTAAATTGGCAGAAACCCTAAATGGCAAATTCTTATCATCCGGCCTTATCATTCGCGCCAAAGAAGCTGAAACTAAACAAGGCTATTCCGAACATGGCGAGCTCATTCCCACCAATGTTTTCTATGAGTGGGTACTTCCCTATTTTGAGCGCCAAGATCTCTATGAACACCCATTAATTCTTTCTTCCATCGGCCGCTGGGCAGGCGAAGAAACTGAAGTAATGTCCGTCGCTGCCGGAGCTGGGCACAGTATCAAGGCCGTAATTCTTCTCAATGTTTCCGAAAACGATGTCGAAAAACGTTTTGAGGCCGCCAAGACACTAAATGACCGTGGCGAACGTAAAGATGATCAAGACATCGCCACTTTCCGTACCCGCCTAGAAGAGTTCCGTACTAAAACCATGCCCGTGCTAGAACACTATCGCGACCTCGACCTTCTCATTACAGTTAACGGTGACCAATCTCGCGATGCAGTTTTTAATGAGATCGTCGAAAAGCTCTACGAAAAAGCCGAAAAATCTCTCGCCTAAACTCATATATCACATAACCTATCCCCGCTAAGACTACCCCAACAATAGTATATACCGCTACAAACGATGTTTTTTCTTCATAAACTTCCGTCGCCAAGCTATAATTTGCACCATTGTTTTCTATTATTTTCTTACATCGCCCAGTTTCTTCATTTAAAACATAACCTTCTTTACAAGTTTTAGCTGTTGCAACCTCAATCTTTTTGCACCGACCTGTCAAAGGGTTCAAATACTGCCCTTCCGCACAAACCTTTTCTGCAACCGTCGTAATTTTTACACAATTACCGGTTGCTTCATTTATCACTTTCCCAACTTCGCACGTTTTAAACTCTTGGTAGTTGTTTGGTTCGCCTGGCGTCGGGGCATAAGTCACTCGCCAAATTGCCTCTCCATCCACGTTATAACCAATTAACGCATATGATGCTCCTTTCCTCTGCCCGTTTGGATACTCTAACCTATCCACAGCTATTCCATCCGCATCAACTATTTCCAGCGCGTTCATATTGGTCGGGTTCTTTGTGATACTAAAATCCATCAAATATCTCACAAAATATCCTTCCGGTTTCACAATGCCATTTAGCGGATAAAATTTATTTTTATATTTAATTCTACATCCATCCATTAAAATCTGCTCCGACCCTGCATTATAAAATTCAATAAATTGCTCTGCTTGCGAATCATCGTAATAGCTTAATACTTCGGAAAACCTCAGACCCCTACACTGACTTTCCACCTTACCATATGCTTCTTCATCATTGTCTTCTACCATATAACTATCGGCCTCGTAATTCGGTATATAATCATTTACATGCTCAAAAGCTCCAGTTTCTAAATTTCTCAATAGTGTAGTCTGGTTTGAAGATTTAAACTCCGTCACGCAATCATTTTTCCCGGTCCAGCAGACACTATCCACTATTTCATCATCACGCATTAGCACCAACGGCCCAGCCTTAAATGCTAAAGTCTTGACATAATTCATAGCGGCCAGCTCGTGATCGGGCGAACTGGCCAAACGAAGGAGGATGCTCTCGCCGGTCATCCAACTGTTCTCGGGAAAACTTGCTAGCACAGCAAAATTCCCGCTTGAATTAGTATAGCCTATGGTAAGACCAGCGAGCGAAGTCGGTGCGTCGGAGTTTTTTCTGCCAATCTCAATCATCTCTCCGACATTATTAACGCCATCAATTGTGTAGCCCGGATTAACGGCCTTAATATAAATCTCTGGCAAATCAAATTCTAATTCTTCCGCACAAGCCCACCCTACATTTAAAATACTTGCGCTTATAATCATTCCCACCGCAACCTTCATAAAACTTGATAGTTTTTTCATGCCTCGTAAGCTATCAGAAACGCGCTAGAAATACAACCCCCAGCATGATATAATGTAACCATGAGCATTATCATATCTGTCGTAATCCTTATTTTGTCTATGCTTATCCAGGCTTTCTTACAACTCACACCAGGCACCTTTGCCTTATTTTATCATTATGCTCTCGGTAAAAATTCTACTGCTAAAACCAATAATCTTAGCCTTTATTTTATCCTCGGCACCATAGTCTTCATGACCATCACTTGGCTAATTATCTATACGCTAATTCTTGCCATCTTCTGTCAGAAATCTGATTTCGGTTCAGACTTTTGCCCTTGGCTCATGGCTGGAATATTCTTTGCTGAAAGCATAGCCGGGTTCTTTTTCTATTACCGCAAGGGTAAGTTTACTGCTCTTTTCATCTCTCGCCAATCCGCCAAGAACCTCTCCATCCATGCCCAAAAAGTCAAAACTCGCTCTGATGCCTTTATTCTCGGGCTCTTCGCTGGCACTCCCGAGCTAATCTTTACTTTACCGCTTTACATTATTTCAGCTACCGAACTCATGAAAATAACCACCATACCTCGTGCCCTTATCATCGCTATATATATTACAGTCTCTATATTCCCACTTTTTGTCATTCGTACCCTTTACCGTTGCGGCTACAACCTCGCCACCATTGAACGCCTCCGCGTCCGCGCTAAACTATTTGTCCGCCTGGCTATTTGTATCAGTTTCCTACTTCTTACAATCGCCACTATTGGCCTTGGAGCATTAAACCATGGATGAGCCCACAAGAAAACGTCTCCTCAAGGAACTTAGGCTCCACGCCCATGCCATCGGCCTACCCGAAGGTTCAGCCGAATCTTTCATTAACGCCACTCTCCAAACTGTCTCAAAGACTTTACAACAAAAATCTGTTATCACTAATGATGGCCTCGTTCGTATTGTAACCAAGGAGCTCAAAAAATATAATCGAGACTTAGCTTATGTTTATCAAAATCATGATAAAATAATATAAAGGTATTAGGATGGGAAAAAAATACGATTTTGATTATATTGTCATTGGCAGCGGCCCTGCTGGTAGCACGGTTGCTCTAAAGCTCGCTAAAAAGTCCAGAAAACGCGTTGCCATCGTTGAAAAACACGCTCTCGGTGGTAGCAATCTCAATGCTCGTGATATACCATACGCCGTCAGCCTAGGCTTTTCCCATACCTTTTCTAAACTCTCTAATTATCCCGAAATCGGCGGACAAGAATTACATTATAATTTCCCCACCGTAGTCTCACACCAAGAACATACTACATCATTATTAGCACAAAACAATCTTCAGAAACTCGAAAATGCCCGTATCATTTGCATTAATGGTCAAGCTCAATTCATAGACAATCACACAATTACTGTTGGCGAAAGACAATACACTGCCAATAACTTCATCTTGGCTACTGGCGCCAAACTTAACACCAGCAACATCATCGGGCTTGACTCCGTTAACTACCTCACGCCAGACACAGCCATCAAAGTACGTCGTTTACCAAAATTTGCTCTCATCATCGGAGGCGGCTCTACCGGTTGCGAAATCGCAGAATATTTTGCTGAGCTCGGCGCTAAAGTTATCATCATGGAACGCGCTAGCCGTCTTCTCCCCAAAGAAGACCCCGAAGTTAGCGAAGCTATCACCGATTACCTTACAAACGAGCTTAATGCCATAATTATCCCCAATGCCAAAGTTGTAGCGTTAGAGCAAGACAGCATCAGCAAAAGAGTTATCTTCAGCACTAACCATCAAGAAAAGGTTGTCCGCATCGATTGTATTATACTAGCCACCGGCTCAACTCCATATACCGACTATGGCCTTGAAAACGCCAACATAAAATACAAAGAAGCTGGCATTACCGTCAATAAATTCTTCCAAACTTCTGCTAAAAACATTTACGCCATCGGCGACGCTATCGGCGGCGAATCGTCTACTGAACTCGCCAAATACCAAGCCTCAATTCTAGCCACTAATCTACTTGATAAAGCTAAAAATTCCGTCAACTACAAAGGCTTCATCCGCCTAACCAATACTTACCCCGAAATAGCCACCGTCGGCTCAACCGAAACCGAACTTACTAAGCAAAAAATCAAATACAAAAAATCCATCGTCTATCTTAAAGATCTCCCAGCTAGCAAAACCGAACGCCTCGATTACGGCTTCGTAAAAATCCTTGCCGACCACAACAACCGCATCCTAGGTGCCACCATAGTAGCGCCAAATGCTGGTTTGATGGCCGAAGAGCTATCTATCGCTATTCGCCATCGTCTTACTGCCCTCGAAATTGCTAGCACTCCACACATTGCCAATAGTTTTAGTCATGCCATCAAGCTCGTAGCCAAAAAAATTGTCAAGAAACAATAAAAATCAGCCTAAGTTAGGGGGGTAACTTAGGCTGATTTTTATTCTAAAACCACATGACTTTAGAACATGGTGGCGGGGGTTGGATTTGAACCAACGACCTTTTGGTTATGAGCCAAACGAGCTACCAGGCTGCTCTACCCCGCGATATCACCCTGACACACCACTATTATACAGCAAAAGTCAACTTTTGTAAACTATTTTATAATCCGTATTCTCTCGTCACTATCATATCTTTATCGAGTGAAACTGCTCCACCACTATTTGGTTCTAATAATTGTATAGCGTAAAAAGGATACGAAAACGCATTATCTGCTGACTCAAGCCTTACCTCAACTCGCCGATAGAGATCATTTGCCCGACCAGTCGAGTCAATCAAAACCTGTACTCCACTTAGTCTAGCAATATTCTGATTTTCTTCTGTGACTTCTACCCCTACATCACTAGTCGCACAAGTTACGCCTTCTGCGCACAAAAACTCTAGTGAAAAGTCCGTATCCGGCTGCCCATACGGTAACGATACCACAAACATAAATGTATCATTGCTTCTCGCCCCACCAATCGGCGATGGTAAATTCAAAGTCGCTGAACATGCATACTCATTTGATGAATTATCCGGACAATATACCGCAAATGGCAAATCTTTACTATGATCATTGGTGCTAGCAACCTGGGCCGCCGTTAATGTATTTTCTGCACCATCATATGCACCAATATACGTTGCAGTACTTTGCCCTGCCACCGTATCAACATTTGTTGGCACTAAATATACCGTTGCGCGATCTGTTGCTCCACTTTCAGTCATGCCATTAAGTTGTGCCAAACTGAAATTCTGTGCTGTCTGCACTAGCTGTACAGAAATTGTGGGTGGCGTCGCCGCTTTAGTCACCGCAAGTGGCTGAAATGCTACCCGGCTAGAAGTCGTGAGCAACGAAGTGGTCTGAATCAAATTAGTATAATTTAAAACTGAACCCTCTCGATTTGAATACCAACTAACCCTTACCGATTCAATCTGCGAAGCGTTCACACTCTTCAAATCAACTTTTACAACCCTATACGATGTCGAGGCAGATAAATTTGCTCTATAGTCATCAAGATTAGTTTGAATCATTGCACAAGTGTAAGCCTGATTCATTTCATTACTAGACCCACCGTCCGAACTAGTTGTCTCCTCAATCAATACCTCCCCACCATCACCAGCTTTAGGAATCCTGCCCAAAATATGTGCCACCATGTCACAATCCGGATGGTTCATCCAATAGACAATATCCTGGCAAGTAATATCTGCCGATCCCGATAAACTATCTGCATCAATAACACCATTCTTTAAACAATTCTGGTAATTCATGAATGCTAATTTTGCATCCTCTACGCCGGCCAAAGCAGCATCATATGCAGATTGTGACAAATCATCGTTAGAAGTCCGCGTAATCTCCGCAATAATCGCCGTTGCAAAGCTTGCCGCAATAATCACCAAAATCAAAGTCGAAAAAGCCACCACATAAAACGATGCCGCACCAGATTTAAATTTAGACTTCATTCTCATTTTTTTCATAACTATTCTCCGTTTACCTGCACGGCAAAATTAAATTTATTAATTGCACAATAATTGAAATTTTCATTTGCATAATCCGTCGGCGTTGCACAAGTATTACCTTTTGCTAATATATTTATACCACCGTTAATCGTCCCCAAGATAAACGAAACTGAATAAAACGCATTTGTACCGCTTGGGCTTTCTGCCGGCGCCGTTACTGCCAAATCATAAATCGCTAAATTATTACTGTTATCGGCAACCAAAAGATCTTCTGGTGTCTCCTGTATCATACCATAACCAATACTCGTCACATCAAATACATTGCTAATTCCACCACTCGGTTCCGCATATCTAGATTGCCCCGTAGCTGCGATGCAGACTGCTCGCGAATTATCTTCCACTTTTAAAAGCCTAAATGACCTGTTACTATCTTCCGAACTACCATTTATTTCTCTCACTTCACCTCTAGTATTTAAATATTTTAACTTGGCCCAACTTTTGCTATTCTTCTCGTCAAAAGTAGCATCATCTGATTCAAAATATCCACTATTCCAAATATACGAATATGATCCAGTACAAAACGCGCCATAAATTGGCACCGTAATCGTCTTCCTCCCGCCATTAATTTTTACTTTGCCAGTTTTAATCACTGAAACAAAACGGTAAGCACCGTCTCTCTCACATTTTGTACGCTCTGTCGAACTAGAATATATCGTCGCACAACTTCCAGTTAGCGTTTTTACAGAACTATTCTGCACTGCCGCGCGCATGCTATCCACTAGTCCTATACCAGTCGTATTAACTTGACTAAGCATTAACCCTCGTCGATAAGCCGACACCGTATTATTTATAATTAAAACTATCGCGATCGAAAGTATACCGATAAACACCATCGATAATGATAGCTCAACCAAAGTAAAACCTTCCCGCAAAGTTTCCTTCAACATATACTTATTATAACATAACCATTTTAAAATCGGCCAGTTTAATTGGCGCATTTACTCTCTGCGTCATCAAGATTTACAATTTCAACACCAGACGCATTGCGCGCATTACTTATGATTCTAATATTGCGTCTATTCGTACTAGTTTCGCCTGCACCTTCCGGATTTATACAAAAATTCACCTCTGCTACTCTAAAACTACTCAACTCGCTAGTCAATAAAGTCTTAATGTTTATGTAATTATCATTATAATTAGCATCATCAATCTCTTCATTTACTTCTATTACATTATTACTAACCAACGTGCTTATCATCCCAGATCTCGGATGCCTCGTAATTAAAATCGAACCCTCAAAAAAGTTATTACCCGTTAAGGTCTTCTCTGTCGTTTCAATAGCCGATCCCCACACCGGTGAATAGCTTTCTACAATCCCAGCTGGCACTACTTTTGTTACAGCTCCTCCATCATCCTTTTCCTCCACCACCACATTAGCGCCTAAACTCTTCAACATAGCCGTTACTGAACCAGTACCAAGACCGGACGCATCACCTACTACATCATACACAAAAACTTTCTGTTCATCATCACCTATCGTCTCGCCGTCCAATCCTACACTCTGCCCAAAAGTCACCAATTTACCATAAATCGCCAAACCACTTCTACCGTCACCAATACTTTGTGGGTTAGAGACTTCCGCATAAATATTCCTCAAAAAACCCGCATAATTTTGTACTGCATCGTTATAGCGTTGTTGCCAAATTGAATTTTGCGTCCCCACCATAATTCCTACAAAAAGTGCTCCAGTTACCGCCAAAAACAACGCTACTTCAATCAACGTAAATCCACGCCGCATCGTTCTCATGCTTTTATTATACCATAAGTTTCTATCGATTCGGAAATAGGTACATCCACCATTTTTCAACATTCGAATATTCTCTTTCCTCTTTGGCAATAGTTGCTACTTGATGTTTATTTTTTGCTGCTTCAGAATTTTCCGGTAAATATACCATATGTTCACCTGCTAACTGCTTGTTCGCAAACTTCCGCGCCGCCAACTCTTTATATTCATTAGATTTATAATATTCATTTTCAAGTTCAGCGGTCTCTACTTCTATCTCTAGGAGCTCCAGCGTCTTTTTATCAGCGTTCAACCTATCCGTTAGCTCCCAATTTCTGGACATTGCTTCTATAGATTGATACGTCCATGTCAAACACATCGCAATCGCGATAATCAACACTACATTTTCAAGAGACAAAAAACCATGCTTCAAATCATACTTTAACTTCCGAAACACTGTTTTTATCCCGCTCACGCTTATCATTATAGCATTTTGTGGTAAAATAAATAAGGGGGGTATAGCTCAGTTGGTCAGAGCATGCGTCTTATACACGCAGTGTCCTTGGTTCGAGTCCAAGTACCCCCACCACCAAATCCTACAAAATCACAAGTCTACATTATAATAATGTCAGGCTTTTTTTAATTTTGTTACTTTACCTACCATCATTGTACAAAACTAAAAACCAATGCAAGTACCACAGCAATTAAAATAAAAATGGCAAAGGCCTTCAGTCTACTAGTATCATCATCGTAATCGAAAGCCTCTTGTAATGTAGCAAAGCCCTTTTCGCTCAATTCTCCATTTCGTTTTTTTACATACCACAACTTATCCTTATTCTGAATAATCGCATGGTCCGCAACCTTTCGGACCATCTTACCCTTACTATTCACAATCCACCAATAACCATCCCTATCCTGTTTTACGTTACGACTAATCTTAATCCTCATGCCTATAATTATATCATAATCAACTTTCATCCCACTAGCAAACAAAAAGATACCGCAAGCGGCGGTATCTTTTGCACCTAATTAACTTTGCGCGCGGTTATTTCTTCTTGAGAGTCAAGAAACCGTTGCGTGGATTTTCACAAACCATCCGG
>CAZLPA010000015.1:0-18486 GCA_964561295.1 uncultured Candidatus Saccharibacteria bacterium
GCTGAAGTTTCTAGTTGATCGATCTCAAACGATGTATAATATAGGTATGGAGAAACTACATACCCCAGTATTACTATCGGAAGTCTTGGCTAATTTATCGCCACAACCTGGTGAATCATATCTTGATCTCACGGCAGGTTACGGTGGACATGCCGAGCCAATTTTGGATGTGACACTGAATTATAAAGAATCGGTCTTGATTGACCGTGATGAGTTCGCGGCAAACTTTCTAAAACAAAAATTTCCGCAAGCTCTCACGATTATGAACACGGATTTTTACAGTGCAGTGCTGCAGCTTATCGAGTGTGGAAAGACTTTTGATATGATACTGGCAGATTTTGGAGTTTCTTCGCCGCAACTAGACATAAGCGACCGTGGTTTTTCATATAAAAACGATGGCCCTCTAGATATGCGTATGGACCGTCGCGAAGAGCTTACAGCTGGTGACGTTGTCAACAAGTGGAGTGAACGTGACCTTGCAAATATCTTCGTAAAATACGGAGAAGAAAAGCCTGGTCGTGCTAAAATGTTGGCACATGAAATCATCATGAGCCGCCCCATTAATAGCACCAAAGAGCTCGCCGACATCATCATCAGTAAATCTAGATTTAGCCACACTCACCCCGCTACACGTCTATTCCAGGCTATCCGTATCGTTGTCAATAACGAGCTTACCGAAATAGAAGAGACTTTGCCTCTTCTTCCTAAGCTTTTAAAACCAAACGGTCGTGCCGGGATCATCACCTTTCATAGCCTTGAGGATCGTCTAGTTAAAGATTACTTTAAAGAGGCCACCAGCCATGGCGAAGAGTCTGAGCTAAGTGTTCTCAATAAAAAACCAATCGTTGCGGACCAATCTGAACTAGTTATCAACCCGCGCGCTAGAAGCGCTAAGCTGCGAGTAGTAGTGCGGAATTGATAAAACAAACAATAAAAACAAAAAGGAGGCAATATGCCAAAGCAAATTTTAGTCGCGAACAAATCTCGCGTTCAAACCATCAAGGTTAATTTCCGCTAGTCTTTCGGGTGGAGCAACTTAGAGTTGCTCCACCAATTCAACCTAGCGACATGGGCTTCTAAAGCCCGCCAATTAGAGTTTCACCGAGAGTGTGAAGTGTATGACCTTCCCGGATGAGTTTTTGCGAGTTACTTATAGCTCTGCTCGCAAAAACCTCCGGACTAAGGAGAAACTGCGAAACAAATAAAAACAAACAAGCGAGGAAAATAATGATCAGTCAAACATATGTGTCGAGAAGAGAGGTAAGCCATAGTTTTGCCAGAAATCGGAATACCGTCCGTCACACCAAAAGAAGCCTTGGTTCCATTTCCCAAATTATTATTGTCAGCATGATTACACTAATCTTTGGCCTTATTTATGTTGCAGAGGGCACTAAAGCCACCAGCTTTGACTATGAAATCTCCGCCGTAGAGTCCGAAATCACCGAAATGACCGCCCGCCGCGACGATCTCGCTGTCGAAAAAGCTCGACTCACTTCTGTTGCCACTGCCAAGAATAGCACCGTCGCTGCCGCTATGGAGAACGCTACAGTAACTGGTTATGTCGCGGATTAAACTTCTCAAAAACATCGTTTTTATCGCATTGGCAATTATTGCCGTGCGATTATTTTTCATTCAAATAATTGAGCATGACGATTGGCTAGCTAAAGCTAGCGAGCAGCACACTTTATTGGAGACTATTGTAGCCGAGCGGGGCGAAATCTACATGATGGACGGCAAGGATACAGTTCCAGTAGTTCTCAACCAAACCGTTTATTCTGTAATTATTGATCCGGCTACTACCGATAAGGCACAAATCCAAGATGCACTTAATCAATATGCCAAAGATTATATTACTGCCAATCTAGACGAAGTTTATTCAATCGAAGGCTTGAGATATTACGTTGTTGCCAAAAATGTTCCTTATTCCATTGCCACTAAAATCGCCGAAGAGGGAATTGCAAGTGTTTGGCTTAAAGAAGGTAATCAGCGCGTCTACCCAGAAGGTGATATGGCCTCTGGTCTATTAGGCTTTGTTAATACCGACGGCCTTGGCCAATATGGAGTAGAAGGCTCGCTTAACTATTTGCTCTCCGGTAAAGATGGCACTCTAAAAACTATTGCTGATGTTAACAAGGTAGCACTCTCGATCGGCAAAGATAATGTTAAGATTCCCGCCGAAGACGGTAAAGATGTAGTGCTTAGCGTAGATCGTGGCCTCGAACGCAATGTAGAAGAAATTACTGCGGCGCATTTAGACGAATCTGTTGCCACCAATGCCGCTGTGCTTATTATGAACCCTAACACAGGCGAAGTTCTCGCTATGAGTAGTTTACCAAATTATTCTCCGTCCAATTATGGTTATGTTCAAGATGCATCAGCTTATATTAATCAAGTTACTGAAGTACCGTATGAGCCAGCTTCAATTTGCAAAAATTTTGCCTATTCAGCCGCCCTCAATGAAGGGAAAATGACTCCGGAAACCACTTATTTTAACGAACATTACATTTATGTAGATGGTTGGCAAATCTGGAATGCTGAGACGCGCAGTTCTCTTTATGGCGAGATTACTATGAAGCGTGCTCTCTACTGGTCTCTAAATACTGGCAGCATTCAAGCGCTCAAACTGCTTGGCGATGATCCAGAACACATTAACCAAAAAGGTAGGGAAACACTTTATGACTACTATTATAATAAATTTCGCCTCGGCCAGGCTACCGGCATAGAAATTATCGAAGCGAATGGTTACATAGAAGATCCCAACGAGGGCTGGGGCCGTAACTCTACCTATGCCAATATGACTTTCGGCCAAAACTTGGGCATTACTATGATTCAGACTGCCACAGCTTTTTCAGCAGTAATTAATGGTGGCTATTACAAAACCCCCACTATCGTAAAAGGCACCCTGGAGGACGGAAAAATTATACCACTAGAACGCCAAGGCTCCATTGACGAGCAGATTTTATCATCAGAAACTTCCTCCACGATGCGTGATATGCTCATCAACAACCGAGATTATAAATTGCGCAATGGTACCGATAGATATGGCTATGCTGTAGGTGGTAAATCCGGCACCGCTCAAGTTGTAGTGGATGGTGTTTATGACGATACTTATGCAGAGCTCATCGGTTCTTATATCGGTTTTGTCGGGCCATCAAATGAAATGCCTCAATATGTCATTATGACAAAAATGTGGGGCAAAGGTCAAAGTGTTGGTAGTGGCGATGCTATGAGTCTCTTTGATGCATTGTCAAATTTCGTCATTGATTACTTTAAGTTAAAGCCCAGCAATTAAGCTCGCTATGCTATAATAAAACCATGACTATTAATGATGAAATGTTTTACGGTTTATTGCTTGCTCTAGCAGGCTTTTTGTTTTCCATGATTTTAACTCCAATTTACACTTATTTCGCCTACAAATATAAGTTCTGGAAGAAACAAAAACAAACTACCGTCGACGGTAAAGCTTTGCCAGTAATGACTAAATTACACGCGCATAAGTTTAAACATACTTTTCCTACCATGGCTGGTTTGATTGGCGTAATCTCTGTCACTATTGTTACCTGGGTTTTTAATCTTGATCGTGGTCAAACCTGGCTGCCGCTGGTTGGCTTTCTTGGCGGCTCGTTTGTGGGTGTCATAGATGACGCCATTAACATATTCGGTTCAGGACGCGGTGCTGCTGGCTTGCGCGGTCCAGTCAAGTTCTTTCTAATTACAGTAGTTGGCCTAACTCTTGGATGGTTTTTCGCAGTCAAACTTGGTTGGACTACTATCCTGGTACCGTTCATAGGTAATATTGAAATTGGTATCGTAGGTATGATTCTGGTTTTTGCCTTTGCTGTAGTGGCTACATCTAATGCAGTTAATATCACGGATGGCCTCGATGGGCTCTCCGGCGGTCTTGCTATGATGGCATACGGTGCTTTTGGCGTAATAGCACTTTTCCAAGACAACATGTTACTATTTGGCTTCTGCATGACCGTTGTGGGGTGGCTACTATCTTATATTTGGTTCAATGTACCACCAGCACGTTTTATGATGGGTGATACAGGCTCCTTTGCGCTTGGCGCTGGGCTTGGCATTGTTGCTATGATGACGAACTCATTCCTGCTACTGCCTATCATTGGTTTAATGTTTGTAGTTGAAACTGGCTCAAGCCTCATCCAGCTCGCCAGCAAAAAGTTCTTCCACAGGAAGATCTTCATTTCTGCTCCTTTGCATCACCATCTTGAGGCTAAAGGTTGGGGTGAAGCTAAGATCGTTATGCGTTTTTGGATTATCGCTGGCGTCTGCGCTATCGTAGGAGTCTTTATTGCCGCCGTCGGGGGTGCAATTTGAGAAAACATAAGTCCGATCTAGTGATTTTATTCGCCACGCTTGGCTTAATGGCACTGGGTTTAATCGTGATTTATGCTATTGGCCCAATGCGTGCCAACGTCCTTAATTCTACTTATGGGTCAAACTATGGCCCAAATGATTTTTTCTTCGGCCAACTCCGTTCCGTGACGTTTGCCCTTATAGCATTTTTTGCCGCCTTCAAATTGATACCATATAAATATATTCATAGATTTGCTAAGCCTATTATGATTATAGCGTTAGCTCTTTCTGGGCTGCTTTGGATTTTGGCCCTTACGGGCTCGTCACTCGCCAAATGTGAGTTGGGTGAGTGTCGTTGGTATAATCTTGGTTTTATGAGTTTTCAGCCTGCCGAATTCTTAAAACTAGCACTAGCCATTTACCTCGCAGATTTTTTAGCCCGCAAAAAAGAGGAGGGTAGTATTGGTAAATGGCGTGAGTTTTGGCTTCCGCTCGTCATCGTTTGTGGTCTTTCGCTCTTCTTAGTCGTAATTGCCCAAGGCGACTTAGGCACTGGAGTTGCTCTGATTTCAATTATTTTTGGGATGCTCCTCATCGCTGGCGTACCAACTAAACAGTATCTCATTATGCTAGCGCTCGTGCTCGCAATATCTATAGGTGCAATTGCCACTTCTAGTCACCGCATGCAACGAATCGAAGCTTGGGTTGCTACTTTATCTGGTAACGCAAGTTCCGACTCTACTTATCATATTGAGAACGCCATGTTGGCAATCGGTACTGGTGGGTTTTTTGGCGTTGGCATTGGTAATTCGGTACAAGCCACTGGCTACCTACCGGAATCTATTAATGATTCAGTTTTTGCCATTATGGGCGAAACGTTCGGTTTTGTTGGCCTTTTTATCATCATTGCAGTATTCGGTATTATGTTGCTCCGAATGTTGAAAGTAGCCGACCATATTGCAGCTACCGAAGAGCGCCTTTTGGTTATTGGAGTTTTTTCTTGGACGCTGGCTCAGGTGGTGGTTAACATTATGGCCATGACAGGTCTCGTACCAGTTACTGGCATTACCTTGCCATTATTATCCTACGGCGGTACTAGCATGGTCTTTATTGCTTTTGCTATTGGCCTGGTTTTACAACTTTCATGTTATACTAGTAGGGAAGGAATTAAAAATGAAGATATTAGTAGTCGGCGGGGGGTCCGGGGGGCACATTACGCCAGCCGTCGCCGTAGTTCGCGAGCTCATGGAGATCAAGCCTCGTGCCGAGGTTGAGTTTTGGACAGATTTTAAATATTATAAAAATGTTACTAAGCTTACTACCGAGTTAGGCGTTTCTTGGGTTGAGGGAAGGGAACGTCGCAGGGGGCCCGCTATTCGCGTAAGGCGTGTACCTGCTGGCAAATTTCATCGTTACTCAGGCTGGCGGTTTGCAGACTACTTCAAACATTTTGACATTACACTCAGGGACATCATTTTAAAAAATACGCTTGGTTTTCTTGGTTTCCTAGCGGGGCTTATTACTAGCTTTTTTCGCCTGTGCAGAAAATCTGCCCGCCCTAACGTTATATTTCTTAAAGGCGGCTTCGTTGGATTGCCAGTTGGTCTCATTGCACGCCTTTTCAAAATACCATACGTCATTCATGAATCCGATGTCGTTGCCGGTTTAGCTAATCGTATTTTAATGAAAAAAGCTAAGAAAGTTGCTTTCGGCATGCCGATTCCGGATGAAACTCTAGCCAAACATCCAAATTACATTTGGACCGGCATACCAGTTGGCCCAGAATATAAACCAGTCAGCCCTAGCCAAGAAATGTCACTTAAAAAAGCCTTCTCTTTTAACCCCGAAAAACCTTTAGTTGTAATTACTGGTGGCTCTCAAGGCTCCGAAAATCTCAACGATACTACGCGCATCATCTTACCAGAACTGCTCAAATTTACATCGGTCGCATTAGTCGCTGGCCGCAAACATTACGAGAATATGGTTGACCTCAAACGTTATGAAAACTGGGAAAATGCCTCTCTTGAATCTAACTTTCGTATGTGGGAGTTCAATACGGCCATGAATGAACTAATGGGAGCCGCAGATATTGTCGTTTCTCGTGCCGGGGCAACTACTATTGCCGAGCTCGCCACGCTTAAAAAGGCCACCATCCTTGTTCCATTTGAGCGTTTACCTGGCAGCCATCAAGTGCGTAATGCTGAACGGCTTGGCGAGGCTGGCGCTGCAGAAATCATACTGGATTCTGAAATGGTAAAAAATCCCACTAAGCTATTAGATTCTATTCGCCATCTTGCCAAGTCCCCCCGTCTTCGTGCCGACATGGCCGATAATCTTGCTAAAGAAGCACGCTCTGGTGCTGCTCGCCGCCTCGCCGAGATAATTTTAGAGGAGGCTTAGCACTACGGTGGGAAAATCATCACTTAAATCTGGTCGTACTATCGGTGAACGTAGGGAACATCTCGAAACAGCTTCAGAGCGCCTCGCTTCCCATAAAAAACTAAAATTTCAGCAAAGGTTACGTCTTGCTCTCACGATAATAGGCTTTGGTTTAGTAGCTATAGCAGCTATTTATATTGGTCTGCAAATTTTTCATCATGACGATGTGCCACCTTCTTATACTAGCACAATCACTGTCCCATATTCTCCCACTATAGAAGTCATAGATGAAGACGCTTCTATTGCCAGCGGCCATATCACTAGTCGAATGAAAGAGTATATCGGCCAGGCAGAGGCAGATTTTCGCGATCTCGGTTACACTCCGGTTAAAGCCGTTATTCCAATTAATTCTATTCGCGAAGTTGACTTTTATCTAGATGGTTATACTGGTTTTATCAAAATGATTATAGATCGTGGTACGGCTGTTTCCGTTGAAGATGCCGACCGTGTTATTCGCTATCTAACCAGCATTGGGGCAGGTAGTTTTAGCTATATAGACGTCCGTATCGAAGGCAAAGCCTATTGGAAATAGGGAATTGTTCGGTTTTTGTTCTATAATAGTTCTCTTCTCCGCAGTTCGGTTTTTGTTCGGCAAACGCGCTACTTAAATGACATCGTAGCGCGCAAAATTCTTCCGAAAAACAGGGAAATATACAAATAGGGAAATAAAACAAGGGAAAAGTCAAATCTTCAAAAAAGGCCAAAATCCAGAATCAGCCTGTGCAAAACTCAGACTAGCTAAATTTTTTTCAGGATATTTTTAATTAAGCGTCACCCGCAATGGCCGGCCTACCTAAAACATTATTGGGTGTTTAGATGATATACCAGCCAAACTATTTCAGAAACATTTAAGGTCAAAGATCGCTTAGCCAGAGCGCTGCAGTTCTCCTTTTTATGCGGGAATTATTGGCCATTAGGATATTTTACCCCATACAAGACGTATACTTTACTGCCTTTTTACCATAAGCTTAATGTCTTGAAAGGTACATTGTGCGACGTTAAATCTAGCAGATAAAATCCAGCTACTTTTCGTGTAGTCTTTGACTTTTTTATAATTCTCACAAAAAAATGAGCCGTTTCCTGCCGACTCATTTTTTGTATATGGCTTAATGTTTAATCGCTAAAAATCCATCAACCGAGTTATCTTTATCTACGTAATGATCCGGATTTTTTACAGGGGTAGACAGGGAAACAGGGGTGGTCGAAGGGGTAATACTGGCCGCAGACTTTTCTTGGTACTCAATCTTGGGCGACATAGCCTTTACCGCCTTCTTGCCACGGCTTTTCTTTCCCTTTTTACTATTTTTATCAGGGGCATTTCCCTGGCCGTCAGTTGGCTTTGCCGCTTGCTTTTCGTCCACCAGCTTGGCCAAATCTTTTAACCCTAATCTTTCTTTACCTTCAGCTGTATTAGGACTCAGATTTTGCTTACGGAACTCCGCTTGTGGTGAGGCCGGCTTCTTGAAGTTCGGTTTTTGTTCGGATTTAGCATTATTTCTTGGCACTGCAGCAAATACCACTTCACCATCTTCCTGTCGACCAGAATCAGATAATTCCCTCTTATACTTCTCGGATTGTTCAATTGTCTCGCGAATTTCGGCCTCCACATCAGCACGTGGTCGCGCATAACGGTCGCGTGAATAGTCAATTATGGCCGCAAAATTGTCTTTTGGTGTATCTGGTATTGATAGGGTTGTGGCAGAGAACGCCGGTACTTTTTCGCCACCAATTATCATAGAAATAATAAAATGGCGATTGTTGAGCTGCAAAAGGTCAGAAGCCTCAAATGTGGGCTCGAACTGCTTTACCAGCATTGGAGCATCATCTGCCGACACTCTAAACGAAATCGTCGTCCCAACGTTTCCAAAGACTGCATCGCGCACTGGTTCGGTCATTTGGGCTACATATTGATTGGCCACAGTCAAATTCAATCCGTATTTACGTGCTTCAGAGAGAATCACTGCAAATGAATCCGTCGCAAAGTTTTGGAACTCATCTACGTATAGATAAAACGGCCGGCGATCTCTAACGTCTGGTATATCAGAACGCGACATTGCGGCAAGCTGAACCTTAGTTACTAGGAAAGCGCCCAAAATCCCCGCGTTGTCTTCACCGATAAGACCTTTGGATAGATTCACGACCAAGATTTTACCCTCGTCCATAATTTTACGAATATCAAAAGATGATTTTGGCTGCCCAATGATATTGCGAATAATCGGGTTGGCGGTAAATGCACCCACTTTGTTTAATACCGGCGCAATAGACTCATTTACCTGTTTTTCGTTCCACTGGCCAAATTCATGCTTCCAGAACTGTAATACGGTCACATCATGGCAATAATCCAAAGTCTCCTTACGGAAGTCTTTATCAGTCAACATTCTTGAGATGTCTAGCAGGGTAGTTTCGGGGCGATCTAGTAGCGCTAACAACGTATAACGCAAGATGTGCTCTAGTCGTGGCCCCCAAGAATCACCAAACATACGCTTAAGTACGCCAATTACTTCTGAACAGATATTCGGTTTACGACTCGGGTCGGTAATTTCAAGCGGGTTAAATGCCACAGGGTAAGCTGTATCGGCCGGATTAAAGTACACCACGTCTTTAATTCGTGATTCTGGAATAAACTTGAGATTGTCAATCGCAAAATCCCCATGCGGATCGATAATACAGTAGCCCTGGTTGTAAAAAACATCAGACAGTGCCAGTAACTCAAGCATACCGCTTTTGCCTGCCCCGGTTTGGCCAATAATATACACGTGGCGCGAACGATCACGCCTAAGTAGACCAAACTGATGGTTAATACCACGGAAGTTTGTTAGCCCAAAGGCTGAGATATTCTCGTCAATCGAAGTATCACCAGTCAGAACTGGCAATTTTGCCGGTGGCTCAGCTGTTTTCGAACTTGCCCATACGATATTTGGTGTCTCCACTGAAGTATGTGGCAGATGATAGACCGAAGCCAACTCCGAAATATTTAAAATAAACCCACGATCAGAAAATTGACGCATCTTATAGGCATCAAGGTCGGCCTTATTGAAGGTCCCCCCTACTTGTTTGAACCCATTTAAATTAGTAGAGTTATACTGTTTAAAAGTACCCACCAGCGCCTGCATATTAAGCTTTGCATCAACATCACTTTGCCCAAGATAAGCTAGACGAATTTTTACTTCATATCCAAGTTTCGTGGCTTTTTCCTCAGCTTTGGCAATTTGCGTCTTGGCCCGCTCAGACAACTCCACTTTTGCCTCTGATCCTGTTCCCCCTTGTGGTGGCCGGAATAAAGCCAAGAAGATTTCGGACAAATAGGTCCAATCAATTAATCCCCCTAGGATAAACTTCCGTCCGGATTTTACTCGGCGAATCCACTTATCGGTAGTGTTTTTATGCCAATCGTCCGGGATTGGCCGCGTCAAAATCTGTATCCACATCTCTTCCGAGCGGTCCGGGTTCAGCTTGGCTAGTGTACCCGTGATACCAGCCAATGGGTCGACCTCAAAAGAATCAAAAGTCTTAATCGGCAAAGCTTCATTTTCAACTAAGCCTAGTTCTGCCGAATAACTCACCGGATATTTGCTACGTGCATCAGCATAGTCCTCATTCATTTTGTAGATTTGCACAGTAGGATATTGAGAGTAAATTTGTCCTTCTACAAAGCTTTGCAGTACCTTTGGCACCCATACGTAAAATCTGATTTGCCCAGCTGTAGAAACAATTTCAAACGAAAGATGCTCCTGTACGCCACCAGAATTTTTAAGCTCCTGCTTGTCGCGCAAAATCCCATGAAGTGACGCAAATAATTGTTCCGCTGCCAATTCCTTCTTGTCGTTGGTACGTGGAATTTCTAGCATCAATAATACCGAGTCCACATTAAGTACCTTCAATTTATTAAGTTTTTTGTAATTGCGATAAGTGAGAAAAGCAAGTAGCCCAACTATAGGAATCCAGAAGATGGGCATTAAAACAAAATGTATGACGTCTTCCATAAGAACATTTTACCATACTTATGCCAAAGTATAAGAGTTCTTGTCAACTTTCTTAAATAATTTCTTATTCTGTAAATTTAATAGAATCGTAGTTTCTTTTACTTTACGCGTACGCAAGACCTGCTTTACAATTTCTTCGCGCGTCATCGGTTCTTTTGTCTTCTCCAATATAGAAGTAATAATTTCGGAAATAGTTCCCTTCTTATAGCCCCAGCTACTGAGCGCATAAATGCCCCGCCCAATTAGTACAAAACGAGAATCTTTAATGAGTTCATTATGGATTGCCTGAATCGTCACATTGCGACGTTTAAAATTCGAATCTGCAATTTCTCTGGCAATCTCCGAGAAGTGCATCGGTTCTTTCTTTGCTTCTAAAATTACAAAAATCTTATCACGAATATTTTTCGGATTAACAGTCGGCCATTTTGCTAGTCCCCACAAGCCATTGAGCGTTGCGAGCAATTTAGAAATTGACGCCACGGCTTTAATATGGTCCGGATGCTCATAATTCAGCTTATTGTCAAGCTCATCAATTGTCATCGGGACTTTATTCTCGCGCACCAGCTTCACAATTTCATCTACTTTAGCTTTAATAGTTTTTTCATCGCCATACTCAGCAATTCCCACCGCAGCATTATATTTGTCATTCTCTTCTACTACCGTTAGATTTTTGGAAAAAGTCGCAATAAAATAAATACCGGTTCTTTCGGAAGCGGTAGCATCTCTATTGTAAACTTTATTGGCAAGATCTGAGAGTTTTGCCACCCGCCCCATTTCAGTCAAATTACGAATTAGAATCTTTTCAGCAGCTGCAAGTTCAGGGATTTGGTTCTCCTCAGCGGAAATTTGGAGACGAATCAAGATGGCTTTTTCGAGCTGCCTCACACGCTCGCGTGTAATTGACAACATTTCGCCAATCTGTTCAAGAGTTTCTTTGTTGCCGGCTAGTCCAAAGCGACGCGAAATGATTTCTTTTTCGCGATCTTGTTCGATGATTTTGAGGCTACCGGAGATTGCATTTTTTAGGATTTCCGCATTTTGGTCCATCAGTATTTTCCTTAATCCATCCCTGTTAATATTGTTAACTTTGCTTATAATATCATAGTATTAATAAATTGTCAACTATGATTTTATTTATTTCACAACACTATTGTAGCACATTTTTTACAAGTTTTAAAAAAAATGTAAAAACATAAACACAATAAGCAAATGCCAAGCTTTATGGGCTTGGGCAAACATCTAGTATGCATTTTCGCAAGAATTTTAGTGTTATAATAATTTTATGACTTTTGTTAGTATTGTCCTTAGTGTTGTACTAGTTTTATTTGGTTTTGCCGGTGGTGGTGGATCAAGCTCTGGAGGTGGAGGCGGTGGCTCCTATTCTGGTGGTTCAAGCAGCAGCCATAGTAGTTCGGGTGGCTCTAGCGGAGATAGCGACCCCATTACTACTTTATTTGTTCTAGGTGCGGTAACTGTCTTTATTATCTGGGCGCTCAATTCCGACAAAAAATCCAAACTTCGCCGTATTAATAAAAACAACTCTACCGCTCAAGAGAAATGGATTCACGAAGAAGCCAAACGAATTTTTGAAGCCTATCAAGCGGATTGGACAGCCTTAAATGATCAAAAAATTGCTGCCTATACTACGGAGCGCTATCATACTCATGCCAGCCTAATGCTAGATCTATTCAGAGCTCTCCACCGTTATAACAAAGTTAGCAACTTAAAAGTTCACCATGTTATCTTAAATCAGCCGGTCAACGAAAAGACAGCTTTGCCAGTCAAGCTTACGGTTACTTTTAACTTTGGCGGCCTCGACCAAGTTATTGACACTACGACTGGTAAAATATTATATAGCGCCAATGTTCCTACGGCGGAAGAGACTTGGACCTTTATTTATGACGGCACTACTTTAAAATTAGACGGCATTTCGCAACTCACCGAGTCAGCTCCTCACCTTATTCGTTCCCTTGCCACTTTTGCTAGCGACAATCATCTCTTCTATAGCCCAGATTGGGGCCGCTATGCCTTGCCTAGCCGCGGGCTTATCTTTGGCGGTAGTAGTATGAAAATTTCAGACATCAACAATCACATTATCGGCAAATGGGGTGACAATCTAATCCAGCTTTATACCTATGCCGAAACCCCAGGTCTGCCAAGTTCTTATTACCTCGTTGGCCAGATTAATGTACCCAAAGAATATCTCGGCGTTATTGTAGAGTCTAAAAAATACAAAACTAAAAAGCGCCCAGACAAATCTTACGAAAAGTTTGAAATGGAATGGCCAGATTTCAACAAGCGTTACGGTGTTTATGCTGCAAAGCGTGATGCCCTGCCTGCCTTTGAGCTACTTAATCCAAAGTTCATGGAGTATCTCTATGACAAAAAACTCAATTATAATCTTGAGGTCGTCGATAATATTATCTACATTTTTGCCAATATCCAGAGTATTACAGAGAAAGACTATGCTGAACTCCTTGACATTCTAAGCTATGCCCAGAGAGAACTAGAGAGATAATATTGACAATATTGCTAAAATATGCTATAATGGAAGTATATGCTACTTCTTAGTAGCTTTTTTGCTCTTATGCCCGCCCCTATTACCACGCCGTGTTTTAGCTACTTTAGGTTTATTTTTCAGCATTTCTTCAGCTTGTACCAAAGTAACTGTCTTAGGGTCGATATCTTTTGGTATTTTTACGTTATTGTGTCGTCCCGGCCCTTTTACGTATGGCCCATACGCTCCAATTATAATTTGGATTTCGCCCCAATCTGCAATCATCGAGTCAATTTTCTTTTGGTACAGTGGCAAGGCTTCCTCTAGGGTTATAGTATATGGGTCCAAATCTTTTATCGGTATGTTGTATTTTCCGCCCTTCAAGTAGGGGCCAAATGGTCCATTAGCAGCGACTAACTCTGCCCCATCCGGAGCTACGCCCAGTGTTCTTGGCAATGCCGGTAGGTCTAACTGTTTCAGCGCCTGCTCTAGTGTTACTGTCTTGACAGACTTTCGCTTGGGCAAAGGCGCAAAACGTGGCTTTTTACCTGCAGACTTTTCATTATCTCCCAACTGGATAAAACCACCACTCTTCCCTACCTTAGCATAAATCGGCTTGCCAGTCTTAGGATCATGCCCCAAAAGCCGTGCGTTATTATACCTTTCTACCCCTTGCGCCATTAGCACCGTATCGCGAAACGGCCCATAAAAGTCTTTTAGCATTTTTACGCGCGCCAACTTAGCCTCGGCCACTAAATCTAAATCTTTCTCAATATTCGCCGTAAACTTATAATCAACAATATTTTTAAAATTATCTGTCAAAAATCCGGCTACTAACTCTCCGATTGCCGTTGGCACTAGCTTGCCCTTGTTCGCTCCATACCTTTCTTTGACAATCTTACGAGTAACGCCAGTAGGTTTTGCAATTAGCTCTACCACTTCACGCTCTTCACCCTCAGACTCGCCCTTTATCACGTAGCCACGCGCCTGAATCGCCGTCATAATCGAAGCATAGGTAGATGGCCGGCCGATACCAAGCTCCTCAAGTTTCTTTACCAACGATCCTTCGGTATATCTTGCTGGTGGTTTGGCGTAAGTTTGACGTGCCGTCAAAGACAGGCAGTCCATCTTGTCACCCTTTTTCACTTTAGGTAGCTCCAGGTCTTTACTTTTACCATAAACTTTCAGGAATCCATCGAATATTACCACTTCACCCTTCGCTACAAAATCATCACTAAGTTTAATGGTAGTTTTGGCAACTCTGGCATTTGCCATTTGCGTCGCTACGGTCCTTGCCCAGATTAGCTGATACAACTTTTTCTCATAATCGTTCTTACCTGCCGAGAGCCTATTTATATCAGTTGGACGAATCGCTTCGTGCGCCTCTTGAGCTGAGGCGTCTTTTGTCTTGAAATGTCGTGTTTTTAGATAATTTTCGCCAAAATTCCCTTTAATATAACCTGCCATCGCGCCGATTGCCTGAGCAGATAAGTTAAGTGAATCCGTACGATGATAAGTAATCAAGCCAGCTTGGTAAAGTCCTTGTGCCGCACTCATCGTAGTGTGTGACGAAAACCCCAGTTTGCTGTTTGCTTCAATTTGAAGCGCTGCCGTAGTAAAAGGCACTGGATTTGCCTTCGCTCCTTCCGCTTCTTCTACATCATTCACTATGAACTGCTCTTTAGAAAGTTTTTCCAGCAATTCTCGGGAAACATTCTCGTCTTCAGGTGCTTTACCGTCATAAGTTGCTGTAAATTCAGCGGTATCATCTGTGCAGAACTCGCCAGTCACTTTAAACGATGACTTGCCCTCAAATTTTTCGATTTCTTTTTCTCGCTCCACTACCAAACGTAGCGCTGGTGATTGCACGCGTCCTGCCGAAATCGCCCCCGGCACTTTTTTGCGCACCATATCAGATAAATCATACCCCACCAGCATATCTAGTGTTTGTCGCGCTTGTTGCGAAGCTACCATGTCCATGTCTACTGTGCGCGGATTATTGATTGCCGCCGTAAGCGCCGGCTTTGTAATCTCGTGGAAGGTAATTCTCGCCGTATCCTTTGGTAACTTTAACACCTCTAAAAGATGCCAAGAAATCGATTCCCCTTCACGATCTTCATCGGTTGCGAGCCAGATTTTATCGGCTGCCGCTACGGCTTTTTTAAGCTCAGTAATAATAGATTTATGCCCAGGGTCTATCTCGTAAGTTACATCAAAAGTCTCTTTATCAACCTTTGTATCTTTTCTGATGTGCCCCACACTCGCCAGCACTTTAAAATCCGCCCCCAGATACTTCTCAATTGTGTGTGCTTTTGCCGGGCTCTCTACTATCACTAAGTTTTTAGACATATATACTATCATATCACACCTAGCAAGCATAAACGAAAAATGGTATAATATAATTATGAAAGAGGACAATAGCTCCAAACTTTCTTTTATTTGTAGCGTTCCGCCACTATGCCTCTGGCTTTACTGTATTTTTTCTATGCTTATGTTTAATACTGGCGGCGCCGTCGGGTGGCTATTCGTGCTTTACTACTGGACTGTTGGCATACCGCTATTTGTTGTCTGGTTGTCTTCTACTATTCGTGGGTTAAGGTCCAAAAATCGTAAGTTAGCAGTGATTGGCTTGATTAATAAACTGGTTTATATATTATTAATTATAATTACTGCTCTGGTATGACATATTTTAAAAACAACTAAAAATACTACTTTCATTTTCATGGTATATTATAATAAGCAGTATGGAAAGTGCTCAAACTGACAACAAGATTTATAAAATAATTTTGTCTATATTGTCTAGCCTTGCGGTTATTTTGACAGTAGCTATTTTAGTTGTGAAAATAACTACTCCGACCAAGATCCCCGCTGATTCTATGGAGCAACCAGAAGAAACCACTTCGCCATTATTTAGTGACATGACGAAGGAAGACGCTGTTAAAGCCTTATCTGTCATGTATAGCGATTCTTATTGGTTACCAGACGGCTTTATCCCAGATTCTCTAAAGCTTAAAGATGGCGAATCCTTCCGTACGTTGCTGTACTCATACAAAGATATAAGTGAAGTGGCACAAATCGCCTCAAATAGCGTCATGGGGATTAGAAACGATTCCATAGACCATCTGCCAGCAGACGATTTCCTTATCGACGAAACGAATAATTATTATACAGTTATATCAGTTGACTCGTCCAAAGTTACCTGTGGTGAACTTGGCAGTACTATGTCGTCAACAATTTGCTACAGAGGGGTATCCTTTAACCAAGAGTATCTCAATCATTACGAAGAGGTTAATGGTTCGTCTTACAACGACATGATTGAATTTAAAAATCTTTCTCCAGAGTTTGCCAAGCTAGCGATGCCTATAATTGTTTCTACTGATACCACTAGCAGAAGAAGTATTTACGACTATTATTTTGAAGACCAAGACGACGCTTATATTCTTGGTCTTTTATGTATTGGTATTGGCTACGATCAAAAAAGTCTTATGGCCCGTACAAAAGACGAGATGACCATGGCGATTAACCTATATGAAATGCGGTTTGTTTTGGACAAAAATACTGGCACAGTATCATGGGAAAAAGATTCCAATGGCAATAAGATGGCCGTCAAGAAATCTTTTTCTATTTCTCAAGACGAAGCTTCAGCCCTAATGAAACCCTAGCACACGCACAAATAAACACAAGAAAAGTACTTGACATTTTCGGGGGGGGGGGGGGGGTAGAATCTAGTTATAAAGGTCATATATAAAAATAAAAAGGAACCATATGAAAAATAAAAAACGTTATTTAAGTACACTTAGTGCAGTTACCTTATGCAGTGCGACACTAATAGGCGCAGGCCTATATCCAATCGGTAGCGCTTATGCCGCCTACGACGAGACGGACCCTTTGAGTATTTATATCTATGATTCTTCAAGCTCAGTTTCCTGCTCGCTTTATAATAACTCTAGCGATCCTTGCGAAGCTAGCTATGGCACTTACGACGCCACCGAAAGAGTTCTCACGCTTGGTTCGTCTGTGAACGGCAAGAGCCTTAATATTACCAGGCAGGGTTCAGTTGAACCGAATACGGTTTATACTATCAAGACTACGGCCGATATCGAAGCCTCTATCGGTATCACTGGCGGGATCTTGGCTCAATTTGATTTTGACGGACATTCTTTTTCAATCCCAACTGATAGCAATTATTATCTCTCGCTCCCTAACGAAGAAGCCACAGGCGTAGTTTTTGCAAGCGGTACTTATAATCTAGATTATTATATAGATGCTAGCATCGTCGCCATCACCGGCGGCACGGTCAACTTAACTAACACAAATCACGTTCTTGCAAAGGGTAACGTCAATGCCGATATATTTACTATTAGCGACGGTTCCCTGAATATCACGAATGGTGATTTAAAAGTTAAAGATTATATTGGCATTTGGGGCGGCACGGTCAATATCAATAACCCTTACGGTTACGGCGCAGCAATCTCACTCGCAAACGACGAGGCGGAATTTGATATGTCCGCCGGTACGGTTTCTATCGACGTCGGCGGCACTGTTAAAGACGCGATTAATGGTTACGGCGATAATCAAACTTTTAATATCTCGGGTGGCAATCTTAATATTAATAACGCCAGCAACGGCATCGCTTTCGAGCGGGGCAGTACCATCACTTTTGACGGCGGCACTACAACGATTAAAAACTCTGGCCGTAGGGCTGTTCTGATTGATGAATCTACCGACCCAGAGAATGCCATCTCATTTGGCGAAGATATAGGCATTAAAGAACCCAATCTCTACGTTTTCTGGGTAGACGAAGATTATGATGAAGGGGACAACACTGATACTGGTATTGTCGCGACTGATACCTTAACGGTCGCCGAAGGCTACACATATAGAAAAGTCTACGGTTGGGAAATTGGCGACGGCTCTGATGATGTTGAGGTTCCTAACACTAGTGATGTCAAAGCTCCGGATACAGGTATTTTTAGTGGCCTCACCGACAAGACTACGGCTACTATTATCTCTCTTGGTGCTATCGCCACAGTGTCTGGTCTAATTTACTCCATTGCTTATCTCGTAAAACGCCTCACTGCTAGAGTCAAATTCAACAAGTAATATTACTAAATTTGCATCAAAAAAGCCTCAGGTAAGGGTGGGCATCACCTGAGGCTATTTTGGCCCTCTAACGCTTCTCTTTTGATACCGGGGAACCCCGGAAGCGCGACCCACCTCACACAAATTGGGGCCCGCCGGTTAGAGGGA
>CAZLPA010000016.1:0-15455 GCA_964561295.1 uncultured Candidatus Saccharibacteria bacterium
AAAAACCACCTCAACGGAAGTGGTTTTCTAGACATATATAAGCTCTCAACTTCTTGTATATCAAGCTGACTCGCAGTTAGTTAGCTTACTCTCAATTATACACGAGCACTTACAAAATGCAAGCACTTTTTTAAATATCTAAATCATCAAGGTCAGCAAGCTCGGCACGAGTCTTTTCAGCAAGCTCAGAAGATTCAGGTTCTTCCGCCGATTCAACCTCTTCAGCTGCAGTGTCGGCTTCTTCCGCCTTAGCCACATTGTGATGCTCTTGTACGCCACCTTCTTCGTCAGTATTCACAATCTTCAAATTATATCTAGCATCCTGCTTAGTCCCCAACGCACGAAGTAACATCCTAATAGATTGCGCCGTCACCCCGCGTTTGCCAATCACCCGTCCTACATCCTCTGGATCCACAGTTAGTGACAAAAGTACACCTTTCTCATCAATCTTGCGTTCCACCGAAACTTTATCCGGATTATTGACTAGGGTTTTAACGATATATTCTACGAATTGCTGGTCGATAGTAGCCATATTTTCTCCTAAAAGTTAATACGTATCTATTATAACATAAAAAATAGTCCTAATTAAAGGACTATTTTTAACCACAAACTACTCCGCTGGCGCCTCGGCAACTTCTTCCGCTGGCGTTTCCGCCGGAGCTACTTCTGGCGCCTCAGCTGGAGCCTCTTCCTTTGGCTGATTTTTGCGAAGTTTATCAGCGTGCTTAGCCTTTGCGACTTTAGCAGGTGCAAACTTCACCCAAGCTGGCAATTTTACACCATTCTTCTTGAGGATGAAAGCCACACGTGAGCTTGGCTGAGCTCCATTTTTAAGATATTTCTCCACTGCTTCCTTGTCCAAAGTGAGAGCCTTGGTAGCAGGATTATAATTGCCGACCTCGGCTACAACACGACCCGAAAGCGGGTGGCGCTGCGCTTCTTGGACGACTATCCGGTACGTTGGATAATGTGACCGGCCATTACGTTGCATACGAATCGCGAGCATTGTTTCTCCTTAAATTATTAACTTCTATATTTTAACCGATTTTCACAAAAAAAGCAAGGCCCCGTGTTTACGGAGCCTTTTTGTCTCTTTCTTTACGATACTCAATTTCAATTGCCTGCAGAGAAACTACCTTATTAGCATTTTTGTACTTCTTAATTAGCTTTCGCCAACCGTCACGCCGACCTTCGTCAAGCAAAAGCTCTGTCAAAACTTCCTTATCTTTCACCTGATGTAGCCCCAAATCAGCACAAATCCTGCTAATCTCCGTAATCGCCTTAAAGCATTGCCGTCTACGATAGTGCACTTCGTCATTTAACTTTCTCATGTCACCATCGTAATACTTCTGCAACACATGCTCCACCTTAAATCTCGTAGCCTCATCGTTGAGATTTTCTCTCAACTTAAAACTATGAGCATAGCGCCCAGCATCTGCTAGCAGCCCTCTCACTTTATCATAAAATTAAGTACCGTGAAATCGACTTCTAAAGGTTCTCTAGGTTTAGACACATTATCACCCCCTTGTGCAAAGATTTCAAACCTATACCACCATTATAGCACAAAAACCTCAAAAAGTCAAGATTATCTCTGTTTATATTTTTTCACGCCCTGCTTGGCTGCTTCAGTCTGGGCTTCTTGCTTAGAGTGCCCCACGCCTTCACCAATCAGCTTGTCCTTTACATAAATCCCTACCGTAAACGATTTATCATGGTCTGGACCTTCCTCTCGCAAAGTCCGATAAATTGGCGTCACACCGTCAATCTTCTGCGCCAACTCTTGCACATAAGACTTAGGATCGCGCCAAGAGCCTTCCTCTAATATTTCATCAATTTTCACTAAAATATGTTTAGAGATAAAGTCTTTTGCCGCCTCGTAACCCTGGTCAAGATAAATCGCCCCAATCACTGCTTCAAAACAATCCGCAAGTATCACATCATGAGCCCGCTCAGAACCGTTCTTCTCACCATGCGACAGCCGCACTAAAGGTTCATAACCAAGCTCTTTGCCAGCATCACCAATCGATTCCGTCCGCACCAAAGCCGAACGAAGCGCCGTCATAATTCCCTCAGGTTCGTTATAGTTCCTATATAAAAAATCTGAAGAAACTAACTCTAGCACGGCATCCCCCAAGAACTCCAACCGCTCATTATGCTCATGTGCCGTAGCTTTGTGCTCGTTAACATAGCTCCTATGCGTCAAAGCCGTCACCAGCAGATTAACATCATGAAATTGAAACCCCAACTTCTCCTTTGCAAACTCTTGATATGGCGTCACGTCAATCTGTGCCATTTTCCTCCTTAATAATCGCCGGACCGGATCCGTCTTTTTGCGATTAGCATTAATTTTTCTATATCCTCATACTCAATTAAGTTTAACGCTTCCGTAAATGGGAACCAAGCAATACCCTTCATCCATTTTTCGCCAGTTGGCATTTCTCTTGCATCCAAAGCCTGCACCAAATAAATTTGCGTCGTCATTAATACCAGTTTATCGGCTCGACGATATTTAAAATGAATTTTGCCCAACCACGACAGCACAGAAACATTACGTAACCCCGTCTCTTCCTCAATTTCACGTCGTGCCGTCATTTTAGCTGTCTCACCCGGTTCAATATGGCCTTTTGGTATCGTCCACCGCCCCTTAGAATCTTGTATCAACAAAATCTCAACGTCCTTCTTATCAGGAGTTACACGAAAAACAATCCCGCCCGAAGTCGGCTCACGCACAATCTCCTGAATCGCCGTCTTTTTGCGAAAGACAACCGAAGTTATTTTCTTGAAAGGAGATTCCTTAACTCTCTCCGTTGGCAGTGCCTCCGGTACTTTCAGTGATCTCCTTGCCATCGGTTCCGATGGACTTGGTTTCTGATCCATGTTTACTTTCTTCTACGATGCCAAGCTCTTTGAACGCTGTACCAAGCACTCCGTTCACAAACTTTGACGAATTGTCCGATCCAAACGCTTTTGCAAGCTCTACGGCCTCGTTAATAGCTACCTTTGGCGGGATTGTATCCCGACACTCTGATAGCTCATATAGCCCCATCCTTAGAACATTCCGGTCAATCGCAGCAATTGAACTAATCGGCCACTCTGGCGCCATCGGCTGTAAAGCTTTATCCAGCGTCTCGAAGTTCTCGGTAACTTTATGTGCTAAATTATACACAAACTCAGTATCGCCGAGCGCCTTTTCGTATGGCTCAATATTTTTTGCGACTATCCTGTCCAGATCGACTTCCGGGTCCTTAGCGAGGGTCCTTAGTTCGTATTCATACAAACTTTGCAGAACAATAACTCTACCTAAATGTCGATTACTGGCCATCTCTTATGCTTCTTTTTTCTTAACAGTTTTAACTTTAAGATTTGGCGTCTTTTTCTTTGTCTCAAAGACCTTTACTGGTGAAATCTTGTTCACTCTACGAGCCAATTCCAAACGAAGATGGCTACGACGTAGACCGGTTTTTCGCGGGCTACTCTGTTTTTTAGGTTCAGGCATTTTGCTCCTTAGTTAATAGATAATTTTCCTCATTTTATCATTTTATTGGAGGTTTTTCAAGGCCTTTTTGATAGCCGGACGGTCAAAGCCCACGATGCGAACGCCATCAATTTCGGTAACCGGAACAGCACTAATTTCCGGATATTTCGTAGCGTCTACCTCTGTATATTCTACGCCTAAATCGTCTAGCCAATCCATCAAAGCATGGCAATAAGCGCAAGTTGTAGTTGTATAAACTTTAATCATAAATTCATTATAGCATACATCGCAATACCAGCCGCCACTGATACGTTAAAAGATTCTTTTTTGCCTCGCATTGGAATTTCTACAAAGAGATCAATTATATCATAAAAAGAATAATCTATACCACCAACTTCCTCCCCTAACACCAATACTACCTTATCAGTTAGTTTCTTTCTTAAGTTACTATCACAGAGGCTGCACAGAGGTAAATTGGATACATTATTTTCCAACCCTACAATTTTCCACCCCTGAGATTGCAGTTTTTCTAACTCTTTTAATATATCACCAGACGAATAAATATCTAGCATATTTTCTGCCCCCAGTGCCGTTTTATGAATTTCCTTATCTAGCTTCTCGCGCAGGTGTGGCAACAAATTTTCATCATGTACACGCGGTGTATAGCCAGACAGAACCACCCGCTTGGCACCAAATCCCTCTGCCGTCCTCAATATTGCACCCACATTATACGTCGAGCGAATGTTGTGTAACACCAAAATCATTTCCATAAAAATATGATATAATAAATCTCATGAATTTGCAAACCGTTACCACTGTCCCCACCGAAACAGTAGAAGGTTATGCCGTTGCCCTAACTTCCAAGCAAGGCATACGAGATCTTATGCGACTTAAAGATCGTGATTTCAACTCTGGTAAAGTTTTTACCCTAGTACCCGAATCTAAGCAAGCTATCGAAAAATATGCTATCATACCAAACGCCGCCAAACCATTCATCGATAAATATGTCCCCGGCGAACTTACGCTCATTCTCCCTAAAAATCCTAATTTCAAACATTTTTATTATGACCACTTTACTACTATTGGCATTCGTATCCCCAACCATCCGCTTTTCCCCAAATTATTAGCTGAAAATGGCGCTCTACTTCTTACCTCTGCCAACCCTCGCGGTGGCACGCCCAAACCCATCACCGGTCATCTCCCGTCTACCATCATCGATTTTACCGGTCCCACCCCCAAAATCATTCGACAGGGGAATCTAAAAGTGATATAATTAAAAAATGGATAGATACGAACCGCTTAAAATTGAAGAAAAATGGCAAAAAAAATGGGATGAAGCGCAATCTTTCAAGACCATCGAAGTCCCTGACCAACCAAAGGTATTTCTCGCCGAAATGTTTCCTTATCCTTCTGGCGCCGGTCTTCATGTTGGGCACGTTCGTAACTTCACTATTGTAGATGTACTAGCCAGATTTTATCGCCAACAAGGCCTCAACGTCCTGCGCCCGTTTGGCTATGATACTTTTGGCCTTCCGGCCGAAAACTACGCCATTAAAACCGGCACCGCACCCCAAGAAATCACTAAAGTAAATATCGCTAATTTTAGAAAACAGGCCAAACGTTTAGGTTACGCTATCGACTGGTCACGCGAAATCAACACCTCAGACCCCGAATATTACAAATGGACGCAGTGGTGTTTTTTGCAACTTTATAAAAAAGGTCTCGCTTACCAAAAAGAATCTTATCAATGGTGGTGCCCAGAAGATCAAACCGTACTCGCCAACGAACAAGTCGAAAATGGCAAATGTTGGCGTTGCGGTCATGAAGTCGAAAAAAAGAAAATGAAACAATGGTTCTTCAAAATTACTGCCTATGCTGACGAATTACTCGAAGAAATTGACAATCTCGATTGGCCCGAAAAAATCAAAACTATGCAAAAAAACTGGATCGGCCGCAGCATCGGAGCAGAGATTGATTTCGAAATCATCGGCGGAGCTCCCAAAATTACAGTTTTTACTACTCGTCCCGATACCATTAAAGGTGCCACTTTCTTAGTAGTCGCCCCAGAATACCCTGCGCTTGAAACTCTCGTCACCGATGACACCCGCGCAACCGTTCTAGAATACAAAGCTGCCGCCCTCAAAAAATCCGAAATCGAACGCCAAGAAAACAAAGAAAAAACCGGCGTTTTCACTGGCTCCTACGCCATCAACCCAGCCACCAAAGAAAAAATTCCAATTTACGTAGCTGATTATGTCCTTGCTGGCTACGGCACCGGCGCTATTATGGCCGTTCCAGCCTACGACGACCGCGACCGTGAATTCGCCGAAAAATTCAAGTTGCCAATTGTCGAAGCCGAACTTATCGACCGCGATCTTTACGGTACTCCCAAAACCACCTACCGCATGCGTGATTGGCTAATTTCTCGCCAACGCTACTGGGGCTGCCCCATCCCAATTGCCTATGATAAAGACGGCAACCCGCATCCCATCCCAGAAGACCAACTACCTGTTCTTATTCCAGAAGTCAAAGATTATAAACCAGACCATACCGGCCGCTCCGCTCTTGCTAAAGCCACCGATTGGCTAAAAGTCACTATTGATGGCGAAGAAATGACTCGCGAGACCGACACTCTTGATGGCTATGCTTGTTCATCTTGGTATCTCTGGCGCTATGCTTCACCTCACGACGACAATGCCGCCTGGGATCAAAAAGCTATCAAATATTGGGAGCCTATCGATTACTATTGTGGTGGTGACCATGCCGTCGCACACCTACTCTATATTCGCTTCTGGTGTAAATTCTTTGCCGATGAAGGCTACTTGCCATTCCGCGAGCCAATCAAACGTTTATTATATAACGGCTATATTAATGCTCCCGATGGTAAAAAAATGAGCAAAAGCAAAGGCAACGTCATCGACCCACTCGATGTTATCAACGATGGCTATGGTGCCGACACGCTTCGCACCTATGAAATGTTTATTGGCCCATACGACCAAGACGCCGCCTGGGATCCACGCTCAGTTGGTGGCGTTTATCGCTTCCTTAATCGCTGCTGGACATTATGTTTCAACAGTGACAATGAGCGCAACGAAATACCCCAAGAAGATATTATCAGCACTCGTCATCGCACTATTAAAAAAGTTACCGAGGACATCCATCGTTACAACTTCAATACCGCCGTTGCCGCCCTTATGGAATATGTCAACGAGCTCTACAAAACTGGCGCCGCAAAGGAAGATGTAATCATTCTTGCTAAACTCTTAAAACCATTCGCCCCTCACCTCGCTTCCGAAATGCTCGAAAAACTAAATGCAAACGACGAATGGCCCACCTGGGACAACAAATATCTCAATAACGACACCATAGAAATCGTAGTCCAAGTCAATGGCAAATTACGCGCCAAACTCACCGTCTCCGCTCAGGATATGTCCGACGAAGAAAAGCTCAAAAAACTTGCCCTAGATAACCCAAATGTCCAAAAATTCATTTCCGGCAAGCCTAAAAAAGTCATTATCCCCAAAAACGCCAAACTCATCAATTTTGTCGTCTAACTATTCCGCTTAAGTGATTATTGACTTTTCTACTTAAATATGCTATAATTAGAATAGAGAGGTTTTTGTTGCTTCGGCAACCAAAATTCTGTACATTAGGAGGAAAAAATGGGGAAAATCACCGAAACTAGAATCTGGTACGAGAGTGGCAAACTTAGAGGGGCCATAGGTAGAACTTTCGTCGAAAAAGAAGAATCTACCAAAGAAACCACCGAAGGCAATGTTGGCACCTCGAATGTATACAGGATAGAATGCTTACCATTTTCGCCAGATAAAATCCGACACGCAGTCGACATCACTGTCGAAACCATCAACGTAGAGCTCGAAAAAGAGCAAAACAACCTGAGCAGCATATCCAAAAAACTCCGGCTCGTTGAAAAGATTACGCCTGTTGCTATCACCATAGCTACAATCATCGGATTTGTATCTGGTATGATACTAACAATATGGGGCACTCTTACACTTTATGGTCCAACCACAACCATAGGAGCAACCCTAATTGCAACCGTATCATACATTATGGCCGGCCTGACTCTTGGCGCAATATTCGGAGCAATAACTTACTCATTATTCAAACAAAAAAATAATAAGTACAGTAAAGCCAAGCGAAATGCAAAAACAATAATCAGCCGACTCGAAAAGTCAAAAAAGCTTATTACAAACCTACCATAACCTCTCTACCCCCTAAAGCGTCGCTTTCAAGCGGCGCTTTTTTTATCTATAACATGTTTATAGATTCTAGTAAACTTATCTAAAGTCTTATCAAAATCGTGTTCATGTGCAATTTTGATAGAACTTTGCGAAAACCTACTGCGCATCTCATCATTTTTCAGTATCGTTACAATAGCATCGCTAATCGCTTTAATATTGCCCGGCTCTACCAAAAAACCATTCTCATTGTTTATGCAAACTTCTGCTACTGCTCCAGCCCTCACCGCCACCAACGGTAACCCCGCCGCCGCCGCCTCAATTAACACGATTCCCTGCGTTTCAATTGGGCTCGCCGTCGCAAAAACATCACCTAATTTATATAATTCGTACAAGTCGGGCGGCACTACACGCCCCAGAAATCTCACCGAATCAGAAGCGCCTGCATTTTTTACTATCTTTTCTAATTTTAATCTATCTACGCCATCACCAACCACAACAAAAATTGCATCTGGGACCTCCTTTAAGACAGATAAAAATGCCTCAACCACCAAACCAACGCTTTTCTCTGGGTCTACCCTACCTACATACAAAACCGTTGGCCGCCCGATCGGTATATTATATTTTTTATAAATTACTTCTTTTGCCCTTCCCGGCCGAAAACACGACAAATCCACTCCATTAGATACGGCTTCTATTGGTATACCCAATTCTTTCTTGCCCAAAAACTTCCGTATTGCTAATTCTGTCGGCATCGTTACATAGTCACTCTTACTCTGGCGATTAAGCAGATAAGCCGTAAGCAGAACATCAGCTGGCTTTTTAATAAAATTCGGTACCCCCAACGGATCAGTTATCACTTCAGGCTGATTATGCTCAGTCGTTACAACTGGGATTTTATGCTTGCGCGCATACGAAACCACCGATAGCCCAATCGGGTCCGAAACTTGCACGTGTACCACATCCGGCCTAAAATCGCTCAGAGCTTTCTTAATCTCTTTCTGTGGAAACACCGAGATTCTAAAACTATGCTTATAAAACAACCGTGGCCACTCCCGCCCCAAAATTTTCTTTTTGGGTGGAACATCATGAATTTGGTCTGGGTAAATTCTCGCTTGCACAGACTTAAGATAAACTGTCTTGACGCCATCAACCATACGTGTATAACTTTTACCCGTCTGACTTGGGCAAAGTACCATCACATCATTACCTCGCGCTGTCAAACCAACTGCAAGATTATGCGCAAAAACCGCCACGCCGTTTATCATAGGATAATATACAGCGGTGGCTATCGCAATCTTCATTACAGACCCTTCGCCGCATCTAATTGCGGATCACGCATAGAATTAATATCCTCGTATGTTCTTTCTACGACTACATCTGGTGTAATGCCCTCGCCATTAATCGAGCGATCCTTCGGCGTATACCAATCTGCTATCGTAACTTTTAACGTAGTTCCGCCAGAAAGATCAAATAAACTCTGCACTACACCCTTACCATAAGTCTTCTCACCTAGAATCGTCGCTTTTCCATAATCCTGCAAAGCTCCTGCCACAATCTCGGATGCCGACGCTGTAGAACCATTTACCAACACTACAGTAGACATATCCTTCAACACGGCTTTACCACCAGCCGTCGTAGTTGTAGTATTACCATAATGTTTTGATTTTTGTACTAAAACCTTTTGATTATCTAACCATAAGCTTAGTAAATCCTGTGCTGCCGACACATAACCACCGCCATTACCACGCAGATCCAAAATCACCTTCTCAACACCCTTACCTGCAAAATCTCGCACCATATTCTGAACCAAAGTACCAGTGTCATTATCAAAACGCGTTACTGTTATTATGGCAGTAGTTCCGTCATACTCTACGTACGCAGATACATTATTAATTGCCTCTCGTTTCATCGTGAAAGAAATCTCTTCACCATTTCTTACTACCGTCACCGTTACGTCCGTACCAGATTCACCTCGCACTTTTTTAGCAATTTCTTCAGAACTCAACGTCCATACTTCCTCACCATCTACTTTATAAATAATATCCCCAGCCAAAATCCCAGCTTTTCTTGCTGGATTATCTGGCAAAGTCCTAAGTACCCGCACATATCCATCTCTTAACCCCATCTCCACGCCAATACCAGACCCCACGTTACCATGCAACTCATCATAAAAATCAGCACTTTTTTCGGCATTCATATATACAGTATAAGTATCACCTAAAGCTTCCACTAAACCTTTTTTAGCCCCCTCAACCACCTCTGCCGTCGAAATCTCACCATTATAAGTGCTGGCTAGTTTGTTATATACCTCATTTAATGGCGACCAATCTATGTCAGACGTCGCACTGCTACTTATGCCAAGATATGGCGCAAAACCACTAAACCAGTTATTCCAGTTTGCACCAACTATTACGCCAATCACGGCCATCACGGCGCCAATGATAATAGCATTGCCAAGACTAGTTTTTTTCTCTTCCCACTTCTGTTTATCCATTACCCAATTATAGCACAATAATTATCGCAAATGGATATAATTATACCGTGCCGCCTGCCATGCCGACATTGTGCGTGAGCCAAATTCACCCGATGGATATAAATTATATGCCCAACCACAATAACTAGTATTGCCACCAGTTTGATAAAGACACGTGGCATAAGGATTATTGTACTCAGTAATATTCACCGAACCATCACCATTAATACTTTCCACCCACCAAACGTGACCATAATATCCATCATCAGATTGTCCTATCACGCCCGGTGCCGGAGAATGATCTACCCTATATCCCAAAGCGCGTGCATAATCATCCCAGTTATAAGCATTCCCCCAAGCTACCTGAATCCCATAGCTATACCAAGCTTTCCAACCTGCATAACTCGTACACTGACAAACCGCGCCACCAATTACCATACCATTTAGTCTAGTAGAATACTGCGCATTATCTTGTGGACACCTATCCTGCCATTCATAATTATTATACCCAGAAAAGCTTCCGCCCTGATACAAATCCGGATGCGCTGCAATTTCCCTCAATTCTGCCTCACGCTGCTCAGCTAGTGCCGCTTGCGCCATTGCCTCATAAGCCGCCATATCATTAGAATATTTTGTCACTAGTCGCTCCTGCTCGGCTTTTGCAACAGACAATTCCTCACGCAATTGTTTTTGCGCTGCTAGCATCTCTTCTACCTGCGCTTTATCGTCTTCGAGCTTTTTCTTAGCCTCTTTAATCTTTGTTGCAGTTGCACTAATTTGTTGTTTTACAACTTCAGCTCTAGCCTGTTTCTCCGCCAAGTCCGAAATTGAACTCGAGCCAGCTAAAATGGTAATCGGTTCCGTATCACCCTCAAAATGCATATTAATCAACAACTCTGCTAAAGCCTCTTGCTCCTCATTTAGTTTCTTTTCAGTCTCCTCAATCTGACCGTTTAACTCCCTCACTCTAGCCTCCGACTCAGCAATCGTCCGCTCCGTACTGGCAATTTGTACACTTAACTCATTAACCTTTGCCTGATACATATTTGCAGCACTTTCAGCCGCCGAGGCATTACTGTTCGCCTGTTGTTCTTTTTCTACCGCCGCCATACACTCTGGACTATTCTGGCAAGCCAAAGAAACACCTTCCGCTTCCTCGTCGTTCCATCTAAGACTTGTTGCCACCAAGCCAGCCGTCGCTACAAACATCCCCACCACCATCAAAACCAAATGGCCTTTTCTCACCCTATTCTTTTGATCTGCACGAGTAAGCATTACCATAATTCCATTATGGCACAAGCATAATCAAAAGTCAATCTCTGTTACGTCTTATGTAAGTATTTCGACACTGCCAACCTTGCTGATACCCTACCGATCACCACACCAATCGCCATAAATATCACATACACTATGATCAACCGATTCGATTCCAAAACTTCCGTAATTGTATCCACATTGATACCATAACCAGCCAATTTAGGCGCCAAAAACATAAAACCAAAGTAACTAACCGTTGCCGCCAAGATTCCGGCAATAATACCGCAAATCTCTGCTTCTACCAAGAACGGCCCTCGTATAAAGCGCTTATCTGCCCCCACTAGTTTCATCATATAAATCTCCTCTCGTCGCGAGAAAATTGCCATCCGAATCGTACTAAAAATAATCAAAATCGAAATTACCAAGAATACCACTGCCAAAATCATCCCGCCCGTCCGGGCAATTCGCGCCCAAGACGTAATTGTGGCAATCTCTGCTTGGTTCACATCATAAGTCGGCGCCATTTCTTTATCAATATTCGCCTGGAATACTGCATCATTTTCGACCAAATCTTTTATACTGTCCAAATTATCTACATCATAAACCTTAATCCGCATTGTCGCCTGCATCTTCGAAATCATCAATTCTCGCATCTCGTCGTCTAATACATTAATAATCTCCTCGCTATCAGCATTCTCGTTCAAAAACTTTTCATACTCTTGTTCCGACGTAGAAAGTTCGACACTCTTAATATTGCTATCCTTAGAGATAATATCGCCCAGTTCACTCAAAACTTTCTCAGATGTATTTGGCCGCAAGTAGATTGTAATGTCAATTTTATCACGCATCATCTCTGCGGTATTCGTCAAAATAACGCTTGCGACCACTGTTACAAACAAAATTATTAACGTGATAGCCATCACCACGGTTGCCGCTGTCGATAGCCAAATATTTCGCGCAAAGCCACTTGTGCCATACTTAATAATCCGTCCCTCTTCACGTAGTGGATGTCTGGCACGCGTCTTCCGCATTACCTTCAGGCCTTTTTTGGCTGCCTTTTTCAAGTTTTTTCTATCTGTTTCAGGCAATTTATTCTTCCTTATCATTAAATTACTTTCCTTCTTGGCTTCAAAGCATGCCCTGGCGTCTGAATCACTCGCTCTGGCATTTTTGGCTTAGGTGTTTCATCCAACTTATAAATTCCATTATTTTTTTGGTCATCAATAATCTTACCATCACGCATTGTCACCACCCGCTTCTGCAAATTATTCACAATATTTTCATTATGGGTGGTTACCAAAATCGTCGTACCAAAATCATTAATCTTTTTTAGAAGCCCAATAATTTCTTCTGTAGTAAGCTTATCCAAGTTTGCCGTAGGCTCATCCGCAATCAAAATCTTTGGCTGCCGCGCCACGCTTCTTGCAATCGATACCCTCTGCTGTTGCCCACCAGACAATTGGTCTGGAAATTTTTTAGCTTGATCTAATAAATCCACTAATTCCAAAACTTTCGGTACTGTCTTGCGAATTTCTTTACCGCTCATACCGGCAATCTCTAACGCAAACGCTACATTCTCATACACCGTCCGTCGCGGCAACAACTTAAAATCTTGAAAAACCACGCCCAAACGTCGCCGGTAGCCTGGAATGTGTCGTTTCTTCACATAATCCAAATCTATCCCACCGATAATAATCTTACCAGAATCCGGCAATTCCTCTTTCGTAATCATTTTCATCAACGTCGATTTACCTGCCCCAGATTTTCCCACCAAAAACACAAACTCATTTGGCTCAATATGTAGTGACACCGAATCTAACGCCGGATGATCGTCCCCTGGATACTTTTTAGTTACATTATCTAGAAGAATCATAAGTTTATGTTAGCATAAACTTAATATTTTATCAATGAAACTCCAAGTGGAAAGTAATATTTCTTTCAGTCACTCCTTCCGGTTGATAAATAGAAACTGGTGTTATCCGCGCATCGGGATACTTTTGCTGTACCTTTTCTAAGACTACACTATATTTTTCCGCCGTCGTTATCGTCAAATCTTGCTTATCTCGAACTTCAAAATTATTATCGACTTTCCTTACTTTTTCAAGAGCCAATACGGCATCCATATCTAGCTCAAACCCAGCCACAAAATCCTCTAATTTAAAATTATGCCTTACCGAATTTTTAAATTCACCCACCACGCCAAGATAAGTTTCATCTGCCCAAATCTCCGCCGCTCGCTTTGGCTCAAAAGGCAGACTCTCGGCAATTTTCATTTTCACTGGCAAAAACTTCACAGAAATATTTAATTCTTCTAGTAATTTTTCTACAAAAAACTTTGCTTTATAATATGGTGTACCCACATTTTTACGCTCCGCCAGCACAAAACCCATCCGCATTTTTTCAACCGGCACAGACTCTCCATCCATCCCCCAACTCTTTTGATAAACTTTATTTATTTCAAATAAACCAAAGGCGTCAAACGGGATTTTTTGGTTCATATAAGCCTTGTCCAACAAACTCGGCACAATCGACTGTCGCACAAACTGCAATTCTGGGCTAATTGAGTTTATAATTTTATAAGAATTAGCAATTTCCAAACCAGCTTTCTTTAATAGTTTCTCACTCACAAAGCTATAAGTTAGTACCTCATTCGCACCAAAACTACTCATAATATCACGGACCCGCGTTTTAAGCTGTAGCATTTTATTCCGCACTGCAGTCTCATGCCGCGGCAAAGTTGGCTCAATATTATCATACCCAAGCAAGCGCCCCACCTCTTCAATAATATCTTCTTTGATATGAATATCAGTGCGCCAAACCGGCACCGAAATATCCAAAAGCCCGCCTTTTTTCTTTATATCAAAACCAACATTTTCTAAAGTTCGCTTAATTAATTCTTCTGAATATTCTGTCCCAAGCAGACTATTAATCTCGTCCACCTTAATTGCCACTCTAATTTCCGTCTCTGGTTTAGGATATTCATCGCTCGTGCCAACCACTTTGAATCCATCGGCCAACATTTTCGCACATTCCTCTGCCACCGCCAAAGTTTGATAAGCAGGCTGCCCTTTAGTAAATCTCGTAATCGCTTCCGAAAAGATCCCGTGCTCCATCTGCGTCTTGCGCAAATTATACAAAGAAAATGTTGCAGACTCTAAAATAATATTACGAGTATTTTCGTCAATCATCGTCGACGCCCCGCCCATCGCACCAGCCAAAGCCACCGACACATCGCTGGAAGCAATTACAATATCATTCTCATTTAAATCTATCTCTTTCCCATCTAATAGTAATAATTTTTCCCCTGCGCGCGCTAACCTCACTACGATTTCTGGCTGTTCCGCTCCGCCAGCTGCCACAAACTTATCATAGTCAAACGCATGTAAAGGTTGTCCAGTCAAAAGCATCATATAATTTGTTGCATCTACAATCGGATCTACTGGTCGCATACCAGATTTAGACAAAATAGTGTCTAAATAAGTTAAATATTTCTTCTTAATTTCACCGTGCTTTTCCAGCACTACTGCCGAATATCTGCTACAAATTCCCGCGCCATCAATAGAAACCTTTATGGTTTTAGGTTTTTGGAAGAACGTCTCCTTAGGAACAGAATTCAACTCAAATTTCTCGCCTAAAATACCGGCCACCTCCCTTGCAAATCCAATCATACCAAAACAATCTGGCCGATGCGTCAAAGATTTATTCTCAATATCAAGAATCAAGTCACGCAATTCGAACACGTCTGCCAATAATACGCCAGGTTGAGCCAATTCCGGATCTATCTCTACAATTCCAGAATGGTCATCGCCAAAATCCAATTCATCCGCTCCCGCCAGCATACCATTCGATTCATATTTACCGAGCATTTTTCGCTTACCAATTACAAATGGCGCATCTTCATGCACACTCGCCGGCACTGTCGCACCCGGCGCAATCCACACCGCAAGCATCCCGGCTCTCACATTCGGTGCCCCACAAACTACTTGTACCAAATCATCACCACCGTTATTAATCTGGCAAAGCGACAAATGCGTCCCCTCGATTT
>CAZLPA010000017.1:0-15453 GCA_964561295.1 uncultured Candidatus Saccharibacteria bacterium
AAAGGATAGTTGGCGGCGAGAGCGCCAGCGTTAGTGAGAGCGTTAAATAGTGTGGATTTGCCGACATTTGGCAAACCGACGATGCCTATTTTTAAATTCAAAATTAACCTTTCGTTATTTCTTATCTGTTATTATATCATATTTTGATGTAGTTCATTATGTGAAAGTGTTTTTGGTGATCATCTAGTGCATAGCACAAAAAAAGAAGCTCTTGCGGTAGGTACCTTCGGCGCCGTGCGAGTGCTTCGATGCTTATTTAAGTAGGGGGTTGAAAAACATTTCAGATGCGATATTATGCACGAAATGAAATATCGTGTTATCGTTGAGACCGATTTTCGTAATCGCCCAAAAGAGCATGAACTATCTGCGGCGATTTTGATTGCTAATCATTTCAAAACTGATATTACTTTCTTACGCCCTTCTTGTCAGCATACTCCAGATTTGGATATAAAGGGAGTAAGATGGGAATTAAAGAGTCCGCTTGGTGATGGTAAGAATACAATCAAAAATAATTTACATAATGCAAGGAAACAATCTACTAATGTCATTCTAGATCTTAGGCGAATAAAAATGCATCAGTCTAAAGCGTTAGCAAATATCAATCATTATTTTACGAGTCATCGTAGCCAAATTCGTCATTTGTTGGTTATTACAAAGTCCGAGGAAATACTTGAAATTTTTTAGGTAGTTTGGTATTATTTAACTATAAAAGATGCCCGAGATATTGAACTATATCAAGCGCGTCTTTTTTGTTTTTCCATTTTGGCATAATTATAACATATCTTGGTATATAATATAAGGTATGAAGAACGAGATTGAGGCGCAGTTTTTGGATATTGATAAAGATATTGTGCGCGCTAAGCTAAGAGAGATTGACGCGAAGCTAGAGAAACCGGAGGTTTTGATGCGGCGTGTTGTTTTTTATACCGGCGAGCATTCTTTTGCTCGTGTGCGGGATGAGGGCGATAAGATCGTCATGACTTATAAAAATGTGAGCGATGATCATTCGATTCTCGGTACAAAAGAGGTCAATATTGAAGTTAATAGTTATGATGATGCAATTTTGTTTTTGAAGGGGTGTGGTCTTAAAATTAAAGCACACCAGGAAACTAAGCGTGAGATATGGAAAATTGGCGAAGTGGAAATCTGCATTGATACCTGGCCGTGGATCCCTACTTTCGTGGAAGTTGAGGGGCCAACGGAGACTTCGGTGTGGGAGACTGCGAGAAAGCTTGGGCTAAGTAAAGATCAGGCGAAATTTGGCTCTGTAGATACAACTTATCAGCATTATTATGGCGTTGAACCAGATATAGTTAATTTGCATACTCCAGAAATTTTGTTTGATATGGAACCGCCGGAGTGGGCAAAGAATAAGTAATTGCTTTTTTGCAAAAATCTTGTTATTATGCGTCTATAATAAACTTTAGGTTTCTGGGAGGTGATTTTGGAAAAAGCAATTTTTCAATTCCAAGCAGAGGGGAGACCGATTGATAGCAAGCCTTTTGGACATGGTCATATTAATCGGACTTTTATGGTGACGACGGATAGACAAAAGAAGTATATTTTGCAGCAAATCAATACGCACGTATTTAAGAATCCAGCAGAGTTAATGGAAAATGTGATAGCAGTAACTGAACATATAAGTAAAAAAGTGGATGATCCTAAAAAAACTTTGCATTTTGTGCCAGCACGGGGTGGGGAGTTCTATTGTGAAGATGGCGGGCAATATTGGCGTTGCTATGAGCTAGTTGAGGGATTTTGTTTAGAGGCGCCGGAGACGGACGGCGATTTTTATGAGAGCGCAGTGGCCTTTGGCAGATTCCAACAACAGTTGGCGGATTTTCCGGCAGATAGTTTGCATGAAACGATTCCGGATTTTCATAATACACCAAAGCGCTACCACGCTCTAAAAGAAGCTTTTAAGAAAGATATATGCGGACGGGCGAAGTCGGTAGAGGAAGAATTTGACTTTGCGATTCAACGTGAAGAAGAAGCTGGCACGATTCAGAAGCTTTTGGATGCAGGTAAAATACCTTTAAGAGTGACGCATAATGACACAAAATTAAATAACGTACTGCTTGATGCTAAAACTAGAAAGGCGCTTTGCGTACTAGACCTAGATACAGTAATGCCAGGCACGAGTTTGATGGATTTTGGCGATTCGATTCGGTTTGGTGCAGCGACGGCAGCGGAAGATACTAAAGATTTAGATAAAATGACTTTGGATTTGCACTTGTTTGAAGTTTATACCAAAGGGTATTTAGAAACTTGCACGACAATGACGGATGACGAGATTACTTTGTTGCCGCTTGGCGCAAAGACTATTACTTTGGAACTAGGAATTCGGTTTTTGACGGATTATCTGGAGGGCGATCATTACTTTAGGGCAGATTATCCTGAGCATAACTTAGTAAGGGCTAGGGCGCAGCTGAAATTAGCTGAAGATATGGAGAATAAATGGTCACAAATACAGGAGATTGTGGCAAAATGTAGGAGAAATAAAAATGAAGTATCTAGGGATTGAATATAAAGTTAAAAATCTGCCAGAACTAGATGAAGATTTTATCCCAATGGGGACATGGTTTGACGCGTATCTTAAGGATGCTAACTATGAAATTATGATTGCGGTGGAGCGAGACGGTAGCAAGATAACGGTGCGGCATACCAAAATTTACAATACGAAAGAGATGGCGGAAGCAGATTACCGTTTTGTGGAACGATATGTGAAGTTTTTGTTGTGGTCGATTGGTGGATTTAGAGTTTATATTGCGGGAGCGGATGAAATTGCAAAAAAGTTACAAAAGGAGTATGTGTACTTTGAGGATGGGAAGGGTGAGAATGGTAAACGTTGGTTTGATGTACAATTTATGTCCGATGTGTTTGGCAAGGGATTTGAAATTGTAATTTGTGACAAAGATAACTTTCCAAAAGAAAATGATAGTTCGGTACGCGTGGGTGGGCATATGGAAGGTTGTCGAATTGGACTTGACGTGGGAGGATCGGATCGTAAAGTCTCGGCAGTGGTGGACGGAGAGACGGTTTATTCTGAAGAAGTAGTTTGGCACCCGAAGACGGCTGCGGATCCAAAGTATCATTATGATGAAATCGTAAAGGCTCTGAAAACGGCGGCAGCTAAGATGCCAAGAGTGGATGGAATTGGCGTGTCGTCGGCGGGGGTGTTTATTGGCAATGCGCCGATGGTGTCCTCGTTGTTTATTAGCGTGCCGAGAGAGAAAGAAATACGAGAATTGGTACACACTGTGTTTGATAGAGCAGCCAAACAAATTGGTGAAGATGTACCGATTGTGGTAGCGAATGATGGCGATGTGACGGCACTCGCGGGGGCGATGAGTCTAAATGTGAACAGTGTGATGGGGATGGCAATGGGTACGAGTGAGGCGGTAGGTTATGTAGACAAAGCCGGCAACATATTAGGCTGGTTTAATGAGCTAGCTTTTGCGCCGGTAGATTTGAATAAGAAAGCGTTGGAAGATGAGTGGAGCCATGATGTCGGCGTAGGCTGTAAGTATTTTTCGCAAGATGCAGCGATTAAATTGGCACCAAAGGCGGGGATTGATTTGGATAAAGATTTAACTCCGGCGGAGAAATTGGTAGTAGTGCAAGATTTAATGGCTAATGGCGATGAGAGAGCGGCGAAGATTTTCTGTTCGATAGGCTGTTATCTGGCGCACACGGTAAATCTATATAGCCGATTTTATGATGTGAAATATTTGATAGTGCTAGGGCGAGTGATGTCTGGTGAGGGTGGCGATATTGCAATAAGAGAGTGCAATAGAATATTAGAAGAAGAGTATCCAGATTTGGCACAAAAAATAGTGGTGATGTTGCCGGACGAAAAGGCCAGGCGGGTAGGGCAAGCAATTGCGGCGGCGAGTTTACCGGAAATTAGAAAGTGAGGCAAAATGAATTATAAAAACGCATGGATTTATACAGAGGATTTTGAGTTTAAATTAGGGGGATTTGCGGTAGAGGACGGGAAGTTTTGCAAGGTGTTGGAACAGCCGGTGGAAGATGCAGTAGATTTGGGTGGGGCATATGTGATACCGGGCTTAATAGATATACATAACCACGGGAATTCGGGTGCGGATTTTTCGGATGGAGACTATGATGGTGATGTCAAAATGGCGCAGTACTTGGCAAGACAGGGTATTACGTCTTTTGCGCCGGCGACGATGACTTTGCCATATGAAGTAATCGGGAGAGCTCTTTCTACGGGGCTGGAATTGAAGAAAAATCGGCCGAAGAATGTCGCACGGCTTTTAGGCGTACAGATGGAAGGGCCGTTTTTCTCAGAAAAGAAGAAAGGTGCGCAAAATGGTGATTATTTGAGGTTGCCAGATTACGAGGCTTTTAAGAAATTATTTGATGAAAGTGAAGGGTTGATTAAGATTGTAGATTTGGCGCCAGAGTTGGAAGGCTCAGTAGACTTTATTAAAAAAGCGAAAAATGATTGTACGGTTTCGATCGCGCATACGGATGCGAATTATGAGGAAGCTAAAGCAGCGATTGAGACAGGAGTGACACATATAACACATCTTTATAATGCAATGCCACCAATTCACCATAGGGAGCCAGGCGTGATTGGTGCGGCTTCTGAAAATGAAAAAGTACACGCGGAAATTATTTGTGATGGGATACATGTGCACCCGGCATCTGTAAGGATGGCGTTTAGACTGTTTGGTGCAGAGAGAATATGTTTGATTTCGGATGCTTTGAGATGTTGTGGGATGCCAGATGGAGAATATATGTTAGGCGGGCAACGAGTATGGTTGAAAGATAATGTAGCGAGATTAGAAGATGGTACGATTGCTGGTTCGGCAACGAACTTATATATATGTATGAAAAATGTGATAGATTTTGGAATTCCGAAAGAAAATGCGGTGAGGGCGGCAACTTGGAATCCGGCATGTGCTATTCATAAGGAAGCTGAGGTAGGCTCGATTGTAAATGGTAAGTTGGCAGATTTTGTGATCTGCGATGAGAATTTGAATCCTAAAGAAATATATATTGGTGGCGAAATAGTAAAATAGTTAGATAGCAAAAACCCCGACTCGAAGCCGGGGTTTAGTTTAGCTCAACGCGGTGAGCTGCCCAAAAAGGGCTAGAACAGATGGAAGGAGATGAACACGGGGGCAAGGGTATTAGCTACGGTACTCATGGTCTTGATAAAGATGTCGAGAGCTACGCCGACGACGTCTTTACGTGTGTCACCGATGGTGTCACCAGTGACGGTCGCCTTGTGAGCGGCAGAACCTTTGCCATGCCCCTTTAAGAGTCCACCTTCGACAAATTTTTTGGCGTTGTCGAAAGCGCCGCCGCTATTGCCCATGAAAATGGCGCGCGGGATTGCGACGATGGTTGCTCCAATGAGGAGGCCACCGACAAATTCGACGCCGAATAGCAGGCCGCCAACTACTGGGATGAATAGTGCAAGTAGTGACGGAGCTAACATGTGCCTTAGGGCTTGTTCGGTGGAGATGCGGATGCACCTCAGATAGTCCGGTTTTTTCGAACCTTCCAGCACCCCGGGTTCGGAGAGCTGACGTTCGTTTTCGTCTGCCATCAGGTAGGCTGCCTTGATGGTATTATCGGTGAGAAGCGCGGTGAAGAATTCGATCAGTGCGCCACCGATGATAGCACCAGCAATAACTGCGAAGCTCGCGATATTTAAGACGGGTTCGATAGCTTGGGAATAACTGCCGACGTAAGCAAATATTAGCGATACGGTTGCAAAGGCTGCAGAGCCAATCGCGAACCCTTTGCCTATAGCTGCCGTTGTATTTCCGACTGCATCGAGCTGGTCTGTGATTTCGCGCACTTCGGCATCAAGATGACAAGACTCGGCGATGCCACCAGCGTTGTCGGCAATGGGGCCGAAAGCGTCGATGGAAACTGTGGTACCGACAAAGGACAACATACCCAGCGAAGCAATGGCGATGCCATAGATCCCACAAAGTAGACCGGACGCCAAAAGTGAGAGTCCGATAATTACGATGGGGGGGAGGCATGATTTGGAGCCAATAGCGTCACCTTTTGTAACGACGAAAGCTTCTCCTTCGGTGGCCATTTGGGCAAGGCTACGGACGGGTTTGTGTTTGGTGTCGGTGAAGTATTCGGTGATTTTGCCGATTGCTACACCGCTCACGATGCCAAGGACGGCAGAAACCCAGGGAGATGCCCAGCCAAGACGGAAGCTACTGTAAAGAGCTTGGTCTTTGAAGATGAAGTAAGAAGCTACACCACCGCCGATAGCGATGAGCGCCGCGGAGATATAAGTTGCCATGTTGAGTTCGCGAGAAGGATTATTGGTGGGCTTATGTAGCAAGACATAGGCCAAACCGATGATACAACTAAGCAAGCCGCCCCCAGCTAAAACGAAGGGGAAGAGGCAAGTTGCATCGAATAATTCTTGGTCTCCGTTGTGAATGGAGACGGCAATGAGTAAACTCGCAACAATGGTCGCAACAAAACTCTCCAGAAGGTCACTGCAGTTGCCAGCAATGTCGTTGACGTTATCACCGATGAAATCGGCGATAGTACTGGGCATTCTGGCGTCGTCTTCGGGCATGTTATGCCGGACTTTGGAACTGATGTCCGAACCGATGTCGGCACCTTTGGTGAAGTTGCCACCCGCCACACGATTGAACATGGCCACGAGCGAACAACCTAGTGAATAAGTGCTGAGGTAGATGATGGTAGGGTTGCACTTGAGCAAGGGGATGATTCCGGTGCTTTTGGCTTCGAGGTTGATTCCGCCAATTATGAGATATAATGCGACGAGGCCAAGAAGACCGAAAGCGGGGACGGAAAGTCCGCCGATGGAGCCGCCCATGGTTGCGACCTGGTTGGTCTTGCCAAGGGACTTGGTAGTGCGAGCGTGGTTGGCAACTCTGACATTGGCGAGAGTAGCGCCCTTCATACCGATAACGCAAGCTGCACTGCTCATGCAAGCGCCGATGATAAACGTAATCCCGGCGAATTTCTCAATGAAGAGAGAAAGCATGACAGCGACAGCGGCGACCGTGATGACGATTTTCTTGTATTCGGTCACCATGAATTGGTCTGCGCCTTTACGGATGATGGAAGCAATCTCGCACATGTCCTGGTTGCCTTCGTCGAGCTTAGATAGCTTAAGGAAATCTATGCCGACGAAAATGAGTGCTGCCGCGATGACAGCGAAGATTAGGACATACACCATTTTCTAATCACTCCTTTCTGTTGTTAAGGTGCTTTTTCCGGGCGTGAACCCGGTAAAACTATAAGTGTTTCTCCAGCAAAATTTGGAGAAATAAAATATGCGCCCTCCTAACGCACCCTTTAATTATACCAAATTATAGGGATTATTGCAAATGGGAGAGATTTTTGTTATGATGGTCGGCGAATGAAGCTAAAGTTAAGAAGATTAATCTTAGTATTGGGGGCTCTAATAGGGGTGGTGACGTGGCTTTTGGTAAATCCAGAAAGTTACGAGACGGTCTTTACGCAGGCAAGCGAGAATGATTATACTGCGGTGGCAGTAACGGAGGCGGACGGGAATGCGCCATTAGCGACAAAAGTTTTGGAATGGTTGGAAGTGAAGGGGCGGGCGCCAAAGACTGGGTATAACCGCGAAGAGTTTTATAGTGGCTGGCCAACGGTAGAAGGGTGCTCTTTAAGGCAGAGGATTATTAAACGAGAGTTTGGCGAAAGCGCGGTGATGGATGGCTGTAATGTGGTGGCGGGGGAGTATGAGGAACCATATACGGGGGAATACAAAAGTTTTACGACAAAAGAAGAAATCTCGAAGGGGGTGCAGATAGACCATGTGGTAGCGTTGTCAGACGCATGGCAGAAGGGGGCACAGTATATGCCGCAAGAAACAAGACGAGAGATTGCGACGGACCCGCTAAACTTGCTAGCAGTAGATGCGGCAGCGAATGAGAAGAAGTCGGACGGCGATGCGGCAACTTGGTTGCCAAGTAATAAGAAGTTCCGTTGTCAGTATGTGGCGCGGCAAATATCGGTGAAGTATAAATATGGCTTGTGGGTGACGGAAACAGAAAAAGAAGCAATGAGCCGAGTGCTGGAGAGTTGCCCAAGTGAGCCGGTGTTGGGTGTGTGAGGACGAGATTAGTGGAGTAAGGTGACGAACTGGTCGTAATAGCGTTGGAGCTTGACAGGGTTGGTATTGAAAGAATTATTGTTGTAGATATAGTCACAAAATTCTTCTTTACCGCGACAGAGTTCTTCTAGTCTAGTGGGGCTGTCTTGATTACAATCTATGGACAGTTCAAAGAGTTCAATGGCGCGGGCGGCGGCGTTTTTGCTACGGTCCTCATTGCCACGAACTTTAGAGTTAATGGCGCGGGAAATTTCGCTACCGATGTTGCCCATTTGGAGTGCAAACGGCATCTTGGCCCATTTGCCAGAAGCGAGTTCGGGATGAGAGAACTTAAGGGCGGGGCTAATCATTGGTAATCCAATTATTTACGGTATTAATAATGGCAGTGCGAGTGGCTTCGTTTTCTACATTACGGCTACGATTGCCTTGGGCTGGACGAATATTAATCATGGAGTCAAATTCTATTAGGTCTCCGTCGAAATAGAGATTGATGCCCCAAAGGTCAAATTGGTTAGAACCGTTTTCGAGTAGGAGTTTTTCGAGGTCGGCGTGAAGCTCAGCATCGATAGCTAGAAGACCACGCTTAATGTCCACGACTGCCTTAACCATCTCGTCGCTCATGATAAAGTCGGAAGATCTAAGGGCGGTACGAGGAAGTTTGGAAGATAGGATTTTCATGTAATCATTATAACATAAGTAAATAAGGAAATAAAACAGAGCGTTATAGTTGATGTTTTTTAAAAATATGTTATAATATTTGCATGATTAATAAGATTTTAAAATTTATTAGGAAGAGACGTAGTGAAAAGTTGTTATCTTTATCTTCCACAATAATTGGCAAAGATAATGGTTTTTATGTCAGGAGGATAATTGATGCAACTAGTTTATTTAATTTTAAGGACAATAATATTGCCATAGAGGGTGATTATTGCGTTGGTAAGAGTAGTATAATAAAACAGATTTGTAGTTTTGTAAGGCATCCTATATGGAACTTTATGAATAGGCCGAAGTCCGTATCATTCTTGTCATTTGATATGAATGAGGAGAATGAAAAAGATAATAAAGATAAAGAAGAAATATCCAAAGTTTTACAGAAAGAAATTGTAAAGCAACTATTTTATGGCGAAAAGCCCAATGTCTCAAAGAGAAGTGGATATAAAAGGGTCGGAAAAAGCTATTGGTTGGCATCTGCTATGACTACTAATCTTATTTTATTTTTGATTGTCGCTTTCTATGTCGGTGGTGATGGTTTAATTTATGGTATTTTGAACTTTCGTTTGGATTATAGCGTAGTATTTTCTTGGCTATTTTTGGAGTATGTCGTTGTGTCTATTATATTGATAGCCTTAACTAATCTTATATTTACAGTATTAAGTAGTAATATCAAGAGCTTAAAACTTAAAGATTTTTCGGCGGAGATGGTTGACAAAGAACCAGATTTTGATCAGATGTTGGATCAGATTATATATTATTTTCATATGACACATCGACGGGTTGTATTCTTTGAGGATTTAGATCGCCTAAATAATCAGCTAATTTTTGAGCAGATTAGACAATTAAATATAGTATTGAATAGTAGTAGAAGGTTCAGAAAGATAAAATTTGTTTATGCTGTGAAAGGAAAAATTTTTGGATTAGATGGAAATAACAAGGAAGAAACGGCATCTATAAGAACGAAAATGTTTGATGTAATTATCGATGTAATCCCATTTTTATCCAAAATGAATGCGCAGTCTGTCTTTGAGAAAGAATATGAGAGGTCCGGGATTAAAGGCTATGATGTTATAAAAATTTCTGCTTTGGTTGGTAGGCATATTACTGACATGAGAGTCATGAGAGACTTTTTGAACAAACTTAAAACTTACGAGATGCTATTTAAAATGACAAGTGATGCTGATTATAACAACTGCGTTGCATTGTCACTGATTTGGGTATTTGAGCCTGATGAGTTCAAAAAGCTGTCTACTGGTGATAGTGCTCTGGATACAGTGAGAGCTGATTGTATGGCTAAAAGAGAGAAAGAACGGCGGGCTATAGAGGAAAAATATACGTTGTATGGAAAAATAAAAATGTATGAGGAAAAAATATGGGATGATTTGCGGGCAAGGACTAGGTTTAATAATAAAAGACCATATAGGATAACCGTTGATGAGAAAGAGCTACCAGAAAAAGACGGTAGTACTATCCTGGCTATGTATAAAGGTAATATATCGAAGATTATGTGGGACCAGTTTGGTGGTACCGTAACGTATGGCTCAGATGAGATTAAGAAAGTAGTCGACCCGATAATTGATGGTGTGCGCGACGAACAAAAGAATAAGGAGTTGAGCGAAATATCCAATAATAAGAATATTTTTTCTTATTATACCGGTAGCTTATCTAGTAATGTTAATGACAATAGTGTATTAAAAAATAACCCCCTTATACACGATCTAATCACGAGCGGTTTTTTAAATGATGGTTATGTGAGATTTGTTTCTAGGAGTTCCTTGAAAGATGACAGTAAGGAAGGAGAGGCACATTTATACATATCCAATTACATTAGGGGCGATATGCGTAGAGAAGGGTATTATATAGATGATGATACTTTAATGGTGATCTTGGAAGAAATTGATGATACGGACCTATCTTCTACTGGTATGTACAATTTTAGCTTGTTCGACTATTTTATGAGTAATTACGACGTATATGAGGAAAAGTTTGGGAAAATTATTGAAAGCGCTGGCGCAAATATAGATAGCTTTCTGGACTTCTTCATAGATTACTGTGTCAGTGGTAATAACAGATTAGCAAGTATAGATTCTTTTGATTATGACTATATAGATAAGTATGGAAAAGAAGCACCACAGCTGTTACTTGCAAAGATAGCTGCTAAGGCTTATCCTGAGCAGTTGTTGAATAGGATTGCTAAGGCGAAGTTTGGTAATTCGGATGTTGGAGAGTTGCTGTATGCTGTGGCGGTATTAAGTTTAGACTCGCCTGGAGATGTGGTGCTTGATGTATCAGCGAAGAACTTACTAGAGAATTGTGCATCTTTGGTTGTTGGGAACGGTGGTGAGAGAAAATTGCTAGAGTTATGCATAAGAAACAAGATGAAAATTATAGATCTTAATGATTTCGGTATAAGCAATGATGAGATAGAGGGCAGAATTGAAGAGATGTCAATAGAATTAAATAGAGAGAATATCCATTTCTTAAGTGGAGATGCCATAATTAGATATATTAATAAGGTAAAAATTAGTGATTATGAAGTACAATTGATTATTGAGTATGCTGACGATGCAGTGAAAGAATATATGGTGCGCAACGTTAATCAGATAATTAATGTCGATGATGACGGTAGGCTGTATGATAGACTAGCGGCTTATTCATTAACGAAGAAAATAGTCTTAAAAGAAGAAGAATTGTTGCAATATGCCGATAGGATAAAAACGGATCAATTTGTTGATATGATTAACTTAACTGATTTTACGGATGAAGATAAATTTAAGGTTGCCTTGACGGCTACCAGAGATCAACAATTAGTGAAGATTGCGAATGGTGGTAGAATGAAGCTAAAAAATGATAAGAGATACAGAAAGCTTGCAAGTAAGATTTTAGAATTAGATTTAGCAAAGAAGTGGAACACAAAAAAACGTGATAAGATAGTTCTGGACGTGAAGAGGTAATTTGGTATGGAGTTGTGTGGAAAAGTGGGCGGGGAAGCTTAAAAAAGTTTAAAAAATTGCTTGACAATGTTATTGTGCTTATGTAAAATGAAAGATGTAAAAAGGTCATATATTGACACAAATATTAATAATCCATAAAGGAGAAAAAATGAAAAAATCATTAATCGCAGCAGGTGCAGCTTCTCTCGCAGTAGCGGCTATGCCAATTGTAGGCGTATTTGCGGCTGACGGAACTTTGACGCAGACTGATACTGTGGTGGTAACGGTTGACACAGCTTGTTCGCTAGCAACTAGCGGTGCAAGTGTTACTCCGACTGCTCCGACCTATACGGCCACAATTGCTAACGGCGCTTATAATACGAATATAGGTGGTAGTACTTTTACCATTACCTGTAACGACACCGGTGGTTGGGATTTGAATGCTATAGGTGCTGGTGAGGCGACTGGTGATGTGACTAAGATGGATGCAAGCACAAACAAAGATGCCGATGACATCGCAACCGGTACTACTCTTGATGGCTCTGTGTCTAATTGGGCATTTAAAGTTGCCAAAGGCGGGGATGATGCAAGTAAGGTTACACTCACTACTGGCTACGATCAATTCAGTGCAGTTCCATCCAGTTCGCAAAAAATTGCGACCGGCACTTCAACTGCTGGCAAGGCTACAGTTAGCGCTACTTATGGCGTAGGTATTAGCGCGACTCAATCTGCTGGTACTTATACTGGTAAGGTAACTTACACTTTGGCACACCCAGCGACTAATTAATTATTAGTTTGTCTCAAAATACAGCCCCGTGGGGCTGTATTTTTGCGCGGAAGATATGATAGAATAGAGTAAACAAGAGAGGTAAAATGGCAGAATCAGAAAAGAAATCGAAAAATAAAAAGATCGTGTCTTCGGTGGCGACGTGGATAGTAGCGATAGCTGTGAGCGTAGCACTAAGCGTAGCGGCTTTTATGTTGTTTGGTAGTAAAAAGACTCATATTTCAACGAGTACAACTGAGACGATGATAAAGTCGTTGGTATGTAATTCTGCCAACCCCAAAAATCCGTTTTTTGTGTCCGAAACAGCAGAGACTAATAATCACGAGGTAAAAGTAACTTATCGCGGTGAGACGGCAGATAAGATATCATATAGTTATGATGGTAGCTACAGCTCAAACAGTGTGGCCGATACGGCGGGGTCATCTTTGCATGCTGACTATAATATATATATGGGCGAAAATGGAGTGTATCAAGAGAGCCTTTATCCGACGTTTTCGGTGGTAGATAATAAACTCAAAGTGTCACTTTATACAGAATATGGCAAGATTAATTCCGTGATTGCAAAATTATTCTTTATCAATGCGGAAGAATTTCATGATTTAGATAATTATTCCATTGAAGATCTGGGGAATCTATATGCGGAAAAAGGTTTTTCGTGTGAGATAAGCGAATAAATGATATAATTGGTGATATTAAAGGAGGCTGATGAAAAAATATAAAATTAGTAGAATAATAATGGCTGCAATGGTGGCTATAGTGGGTAGTTTTGCAGTATTTGGCAAAGTATTAGCGGATGGCGAAAATAGCTCTACGGTAACGGTATCGCCAATGACGCAAAAAATAATTTTGACACCAGGCGAGAGTTATGAAGGGTCAATCAAAGTATCGAATCCGAATAGCGCAAAGTATAACTTGGATTACTCAGTACATATCGGGTCGTTTAGTCAGCATAGTGATGCAGACAGCAAAGATGACTATGGTACGGTAGATACAGAAGTCGTGAGCGCTTACAACCAGATGATGGATTGGATTGTGCTGGGTAGAGAGAGTGGTAGCGTGGTGCCAAATTATACAGAAGTAATACCTTTTACTATCAATGTACCGGCGGATGCGCCAGCTGGTGGACAATACGCGACTATCATTGTGCGTGATGAGACGGACCATGCCCAGGATAATGGTGGGAATGTATCAATCCAAAGTATTGCGCAGATTGCCTCGATTATTTATGCAGAAGTAACGGGCGAAACTAGAAATGAAGGTGCGATTCTGGAAAACAACATGCCGTCTTTCTTGATGAACAATACTTTAGAAGCGACTTCGATGGTGCAAAATAACGGAAATGTGCATACGGATGCGGAATATGTATTACAGGTGTGGCCGCTGTTTAGCGATGAAGAAATTTGCACCAATGAAGAGGATCCGGCTAAAAGTTTGGTGATGCCGGAAACAGAGAAATATCATGCTGAGAGTTGTACCTTGCCAATGGCGGGAATCTTTAGGGCGAAACAAACAGTGAAGATTTTTGGAGAGACGTCTATAGTGGAGAAGACTATTATAGTATGTCCGCTGTGGTTATTATTTATCATTATCTTTGCGATTGCGGCGATTATTATCTACTCTTTTGCGCGAGCTAAGGCGCGGAAAAGCAAGAAACGCGTTAGCGCAGAATAATATATATTATATATAGTAAAATGCCGCCGAGAGGCGGTATTTTGGTGGTAGCATTGACAAAATATTTAAAATATGCTATAATGAGAAGATATATGTCTAAATCAGATTCAAAGGCTAGAATTGCGAAGTACCAGGCTACTGTGCTGGATCTTTATGTTGATAGCAGGGGGACTTTGGATGATATTTCGCGGCGATTGATAGAGGCGAGCCGTGGAAAAATAATAGATGGTAGTATTGAGCAAGTGATGTTAATTACCTGGGCGGTGATACGCAAGGAATCTGATTATATCTTGGGGCAGTTTGCGGTGGCGAAACCACACGAATTAGAGCAGAATCAGCGGAATTATTATATGTCGGCGCGGTATTGCATTGAGGCAATGGCGGATTTACTGTATTTATACAAACACCAAGAGGAATTGGGGCGATATTTTACGGATTCGGCGAAAATCCAGACTAGATTAGGTGAAATTTATAAAAATAAGACAACTAGTAGCGAAAAGAAGGCACGGGAAGTGTCGAAATTGTTACGTGAAGGGCAATTAAAAGGTCAGATTATTGACCGAGTAGCGGATTTGTCGCCAGAACTTTTGCGTGAATATGCCGTATATTGTCTATATACGCACCCTACTTATGAGGGGCATCAGCTGTATTTTCACTGTGATGAGAGTTATGACATGATGTTTTGTGAGATTTGTCATACACTAACGTTGGTATTGCAACATTTGATTGCCTTTTTGCGGGCGAATTGCAAATATTTTGCGGTAGATAAAGAGCTATTGAAGGGCTTGGTGGCGCAATTTTATGACAATGACAGGCAGATGTGCAATGTGTACTATGCTAAGCATTACTCTGAATTTAAGATGACAAAAGCAGAGATGAATGCTGAGCTAGAAAAGATTTATCGTGCGATAGATCAGTGGGATTAGCGATTTTTAAATTATTTGAAGGTCTGGCGAATCTTTGAAAAAAGTAAAAAAAGTACTTGCATTTGTGTGAGGAGTGCGATATAATGGAGAAAGTTTAAGCAAGTCGCTTTTGCGACCTCTACAAAAAGATAAGGAAAGTGAGGAATCTTTGAGGTTGCTTTCAAGTGACCGCAATCTTCTTTAAAACTCTCCGATTAACAATTTGATAATTAACGATGAAAAGATTTTAAAGACGTAGCATCGCAATCGAACTTCGATTGCTAGTTATGTCAATGCATAAAAAGGTAATTAAGGGCACTG
>CAZLPA010000018.1:0-14585 GCA_964561295.1 uncultured Candidatus Saccharibacteria bacterium
TCCGCTACCGGCGGCGCAGTTATCCGAGAATGCGCCGCTACCTTTGAGTAGGGCAAAGCGGATGGCATTTAGGATTACGTTAGACAGGATGACAATAGCGAGGCCAATAAAGGCGTGAGTGAGTGTTTTCTTGCCGGCAGTAACTTTGCTGGGATCACCGGAAGAAAACATATATAGATAGCCACCATAGATGACATAGCTAAGAACAAGATAAGCCGCGATGACGGCAATGTCAGTAAGGATATTGGCAGCAATGAGCCAGATACTATTCTGTAATTCGGTTTCATTTGTAATCTCGCCGATATGACAGTCCCATGAGACCATACCTAAGAAGGGGCGACAACTGAAGCCGCCACTTGCTGCATGGGCTGGCTGTTGTGTAGCCAGAGATGATATGCCGATAACTGATAATAATACCGCACCGGCGACAAAGAACTTTTTGAAGAAATTTTTCATTGATAATAATCCGTTGATTAACTTGATTTAATATTAGCATAAAAAATTGAAAAGTCCAACGGGGATTTTGGGGAATAGCTCTTGACAAAAACGCTTATGCGTGCTATAATTAGACCACGCCTTAAAAGGGAGGCGATTTTTACTATGATAACAGAGAGATTCTCAAAAAATCGTTTGATAAGAGCCGTTTTTGGGTGTCTTTTTGCGATTATAAGTTTGCTTTCTTTGACTGTGGTGCCGACAACGGCGGTGTACGCTGATCCTGTAGATGAGCCGGTGCATATTGATTTGGGAACGGATATAGACGAAGTAACAGAAGCGGTGGAGGAAGCGAGTGGAGCTACGGTTGGGGCTTCATGTGAAGATAGCTTAGGCGAATTGGGGTGGTGGGTGTGCCCGCAAACGGGTAAGATTGCTGAGGCGGTGGACTGGTTATATGATAAGATTGAGGATATTTTAGTGATAAATCCGGTGGAGATGAAAGACGGCTCGCCGATTTATGAAATTTGGAAGTATGCACGGGGCATTACCAATATAGTGTTTATTATATTCTTGCTAGTGGTGATTTATTCGCAGCTGACTGGGGTGGGGATCTCGAATTATGGTATTAAGAAGGTGCTACCGAAGTTGATTGTGGTGGCGATAATGGTGAACCTTAGCTTTATTATCTGTTCATTAGCGGTAGATGTATCTAATATTATAGGTAATAGCTTGCGTGGGGTGTTTACTTCGATTGAGGAATCGACTTTGACGACGATGCAGGTAACAGATGAGATGTATGTGTCGATGGCGGAGATGTATGCTTCGATGGCTGGCGGTACGGCGCTGGCGATTGGTGCGGGGGCGATTGCGTTTGAAACTGGGGCAATTTGGATGTTGATACCAGTGGTGCTGGGTGCGGTAGTAGCGGTGGCTTCTGGCTTGATTACGATCGCTTTGCGCCAGGCAGTGGTGACACTCCTTATAATGATTTCGCCGCTAGCTTTTGTGGCTTATATGTTGCCAAACACAGAGCAGTGGTTTAAAAAATGGAAGCAATTATTTACAAAGATGCTGGTGTTTTATCCGATGTTCTCGCTTTTGTTTGGTGCGTCTAGCTTGGCGGGTTGGGCGATTATTGCTAGTGCAAAAGATGGTTTTGGGTTGATACTGGGCGTGGCGGTACAGATTTTCCCGCTTTTCTTCTCATGGAACTTGATGAAAATGTCCGGGACTTTCCTTGGCACAATCAATGCCAAGATACAAGGCTTGGCAGCGAAGCCGTTGGCAGCAAATCGAGCATGGGCGGATTCACACCGCGAGGCGACAAAACAAAAGTATTTGGCGTCCTCAAATGCTTATACCCCGACTTTGAGATTGAGACAGTATCTTTCTAATCGTAAGATTGCGCGTGAGGAGGAGACGAAGGAGAGAGCTGAGGTGGTAAAAAACCGTGGCTTGGCATATGGCGCGAGCAGAAATTATCGTAAAGATGGCACTCCATCGCGAGAGGGTGAAGGAGCATACGAGATGCAAGCGCGTAATATGCAATATCAACGAACAATTCTGCGACACAAGAATAATATGAATAAAGGGCTTGGCCAGCTTGAGGCAGTGAGATTGAATGGCAGTGTGGCCCAGAAGGCAAGATTAGCTTCGCTAGACTTAGCAAATGTACAGGCGGCAGATTTATTGAAAGTAGAGCAGGCGCGTACAGAAAGAATTGATTATGAGAATGCAATGGGCTTCCACAAGAGGATGGAAGATGCGATGAACGCACACTTTGACCAAGATAACTGGGATAGACGTGATTACAAAAAACACTTTAGTTCTCAGACTAGCAAAGAATATGAAGCAGCGATTAATAGATACAATGCGGTACGTGATGTGATGGAAGGAAATGCTCGGAATGTGCAGTATGCGGCGGCAACTGCGGCGCAACTGTATGATACGCAAGCTAAGATTATTGCAACGAAGTTTCAGAAGTATTTTGAGTTGACGCCACCGACTCAGGATGTGATGTATAAATTGCAGGAGTTTTCTAAGTTTGCTGAAGTCGACAAGAATGGTGCGTTTACTAAGAGGGCGATTGATGATATCGATGCGATTATTTCTGGGCTTAGAATTGTTAACCAACGTGGTGATACAGACTTGGTCAAGAGTATCGTAGATGATATTACTGATGGCAAGTATGGTGGCCTGAAGCTTGGTTCCCATGCCTCGCAGGCTTTGGCTAGTTTCTTAATGTTTGAAGTAAAAGATAATGACCCATTCCTGCGAAGGTTTGGTAAATATATCAACCTTGAGACGGCGAGGATATATAACAAGAATGATCGTAAAGCTATGGATGTAACATATGATGAGTATGTGAAAGGCTACCATGACGAACCTGATGGAACTAGGATGTATGCTAAGAAGGATATGAAGAAGTTGGTTGAAGGTACATCGCTTGATAATATTGAAAGAACCGCTCTATCTAACTTGGATGAAAGTTTAAAGAAGGCCTATGGCTTTGATGCTGCAAACCCAAATAATGCATGGGATGTAAAGGGCTGGTTGAGGAAGCGTGAGGAAATTCAGACGGCATTTGAGCCAGCATTCTTGTCGGCAAGTTTGAAGTGGCTTTCAGGAAGCGAACAGATTAACAGTGGTGTGAAATTTTGGACTGGCTATGAATTAAAGCAGAAGAAAGAAAATGGTCAGGTGATGGTGGACGAAAATGGCGATCCGATATACGACCTTGCTCCGGTATGGGAAGATAAAGATAGTGGCCTTTTGGGTCATAAGGCTGAGGCTGAAGAATATTTCCGTAGAAAAACGATGGATTATTTCAAAGATCAAACTACTGGACAGATTTTAGGCATGCGCACAGACTATCGTGATCCGACGATGGAACATTTAGTCAAGACATATCTTAATAGTGGTTCAGAGGATGAGACTTCGGATGAGCGTAAGAGAAAGTATGAGGAAGCTAGAGTCGAGATACAGACTAGGTATGCAGATAGGCCGCCAGAGGAAGCTAGTAAGTTGCGAGCCAAAGACTTGAAGAAATTGAAAATGGATTTGGCCGGCAAACAACTTAGGAAGATTTTGGGTGAGACTGGTAAGTTAAAGCAAATTTATCGTACGCGTACGAGTGGTACGGCAATTAACGCTAAAGACTGGTTGCGTGGTTGGGTGAATCTTGATGATGAAGACGCATTGAGGAGGGAAATGAGTTTTTATGATGAGAAGCGCGAGGAGGAGAGGAAGAAGAAAAGTGAGGAACGCAGGGGGGCAGACCCTAGGGATGATAGCCCAGCTGGACCGGACCGGGTTTATGGAGTAGAAGATAGGGAGCGTTTCTTGAATGAAATGCAAGATTTGAAAGATAGGGTAATGGATGAAGAGACTGAGATATTCTTTGAGGAGACTAGAAGCCAGCTTGAAGAGTGGTTTGGTGCTGAGACATTTATAGTGAAGAAGTATGAACAATATTATCGCAAAGATAGTCCGTATGCGGATAATATAGAATTGTACGGATTCTTGAAGGAGCTTCTGGGTAATATGGATAACTATCCTGACGCATAATTTTTAGAGTAAACCGCTGAGTGTGAACTTGGCGGTTTTCTTTATGCTTATTTGGGAGATTATGATATAATATATATTATATGGCGCAGTATAAAGTGCCTCAGGATGTTGAGGCGGACGACAAGCTTATAGGGCCGTTTAGTTTTCGGCAGTTTGTTTATCTTTTGATAGCGGCGGGTTTGATTGCGCTAGCCGTGGGGTTGTTTCAAATTTTTCCTTTACTTGTGATTATTCCGTTGCCACCAGTGTTGTTGTTTTTGGTCTTGGCTTTACCAATTAAAAAGGACCAGCCAATGGAGACATATCTTGCGGCAATCGTATCGTATTATTTGAAGCCTCACAATCGGGTTTGGACTCCTGGGCAAAGGGAGTCGACGATTTTAATTACGGCTCCGAAGATCGTGGAGGAAGTGCGTACGAGAGATCTTTCACAGGAAGAAGCAACACATAGATTATCGTTTTTGGCTGATATCGTGGATACGGAAGGGTATGCCATTAAGGGGGCGGGTTCTAATTCGATGCGGGAAGATTTGATTGCGGAAGCGAATGCAACGAGTGATATGTTTGATAACTATCGTGCAGCAAGTCTTGATAATGCGATTAATCAGAACAAGGTTGAACGGCATGAAGAGGTGATTCGTGAGATGCGTGAGGCAATTGATCGGAGTGAGAACTTTAGTGCGGCGGGAGCCACAATCAGTAATAATAGGGGTCAAGTGGAGAATCCAGCGATATCGAGATTTGAGACGTTGCAGCCTAGCGTTGGCATCAATAGTGATGTGGTGGTAAAACCAGAACTAATTTCACAAGAAAAAAAGTCCAAAACTCCCGTAAATCATAGTATAATGGAGCTAGCAAATAATTCTGATTTTACTGTCGCGACGATTGCAAAAGAAGCTAACCGCATAAATAGAAAGGACGAGGGCGAAGTTTTTATCTCGCTGCACTAGATTATGAACCCACAACAACCGCAACAGATTTTGCCAAATCAAGGTCAACCACAGGCTCCACAGATGATAATTCCTGGAGGGCAGGGTACGATGGCTAATAGCGCCAACGCTCAGGGTTTGGGGATGGCAGCGATGGCCGCACAACAGGCAGCTCCAGTGTCGCCGAACAAAGAGGCTCCAACGTCGACACAGGCAACGCTTTTGATATCAGAATTACGCGATAATGTGGTGATTATGAAAGATGGGTCGTTTAGAGCGGTGGTGGCGTGTAAATCAATTAACTTTGATTTGATGTCCGATGTAGAAAGAGAAGCGGTGGAATATTCGTATCAGAATTTCTTAAACTCTTTGAAGTTTACGACGCAGATATTAGTGAGATCGCAGAGAGTGGATATCGGACCTTATATTGAGAAATTGTCGGAAATTAGACGTAATAATGATAATATGCTACTTGGTGTTTTGATGGACGACTACATTAACTTTATTGACGTCTTGTCACAGGAAGCGAATATTATGGATAAGTCCTTCTTTATTATAGTGCCGTATTACACGTCACCAGATGCGGAGAAGGTTTTGCAACAGACAAAAAATTTCTTTAAATCTTTTTCGAAGACTAAAGCGCCGGAGGTGACGAGAATTGATCGAGCAACTTATGATAAGGCGTTGTCGGAATTAACGAATCGGGTGGATACCGTGATGTCTGGCTTGTTCCAGATTGGGATACATTCGGTAAGACTGAACACGAGAGAATTAGCAGAGCTTTATTATAACTTTAATAATCCGGATACCGCAGTGAGAGAACCTTTGGTGGATTTTTCTAAGTTGGCGACAATGTATGTAAGGAAGGGAGAGAAGCAAAATGGCTAGGAAGAAGATGACGCCAGCGGAAATCGCAGCGCAAGCTGAGGCAATGGAAGCGGCAGAGATTCAACAAGCGTTTGAGCAGGGTACGAATACCTTGCGTGATTTGATTTCGCCGTCGGCAATTGAAATACACTCGGATTATTTTAGGTTAGGGACGAAATACGGGCGGACATTATATATATATGGTTATCCGCGGTCGCTTTATACGGGATGGATCTCACCAATTATTAATATAGATGAAGTAATTGATGTGTCGATGTATATTTATCCGGTAGAATCAGCGGTAGTGATGAAAAATTTACGTACGAAAGTGACCCAGCTTGAAGCTTCAATGAATTTGAACGCTGAGAAGGGTAAGGTACGTGATCCGGAACTAGAGGCGGCAATTAATGATGCCGAGGAACTACGTGATCAGTTGCAGGTGGGGGCAGAGAGATTCTTCCGATTTGGGCTTTATGTGACATTGTGGGCGGATTCTTTGGACGAGTTAAAGTTTGTGCAGCAAAAGATTGAGACGATATTTGGTCAGCAGATGATTTTTTCGAAAGTGGCGAATTCGCAGCAGGAGCAAGGTTTGAATTCAACAATGCCACAATGTAGTGATCAATTGCAAATTCGACGCAATATGAATACCGGTGCGATTTCGACGTCATTCCCGTTTACGTCGGCGGACCTTACGCAAGATAAGGGGATTTTGTATGGTATTAATATGCACAATAATGGCTTGGTGATATTCGATAGATTTTCGTTAGAAAATGCAAATATGGTGGTGTTTGCAAAATCTGGTGCTGGTAAGTCATTTACTGTTAAACTGGAAGCATTGCGTTCGATGATGATTGGGAGCGAGATTTTGATTATCGATCCAGAGAATGAGTACCAAAAGTTGTGCGATGCGGTAGGTGGATCGTATATTAGGCTGTCTTTGAATTCGGATGTACGAATTAACCCGTTTGATTTGCCGAAAGTGATTGATGCAGAGGATGCAAATGATGCTTTACGCGCGAATTTGGTGACTTTACATGGCTTGTTTAGATTGATGTTGGGTGGTAATCAGATGACGGCGGGTGGGCAAGTGGTACCGGCGCTTACGGCGAATGAAGAGGCGGATCTTGATCAGGCTTTGATTGATACTTATGCACGCGCAGGTATTACTTCTGATCCTTTAACGCATCAATCTACGCCACCGACGATTTTAAACCTATATGATACGCTTTTACATATGGAAGGGACGGGACCGCAACTTGCGCAGAGACTTCGCAAATATACAACGGGAACTTTTGCAGGGATTTTCTCGCAGCAGTCTAACGTAGATATTAATAATCAGATGGTGGTGTTTAATATTCGGGATCTTGAGGATGAGCTTCGGCCAGTAGCGATGTATATCGTACTTTCGCATATTTGGAATATTGTGCGAGCAGAACAGAAAAAGCGTTTGTTGATTGTGGATGAGGCGTGGCAGTTGATGAAGTATGAAGATTCGGCGAATTTCCTATTTTCTTTGGCAAAACGAGCACGTAAATATTATTTGGGTCTTACCACGATTACGCAGGACGTAGAAGACTTTATGGGCTCCAAGATGGGTCGTGCGATTGTGGCGAACTCGTCGATGCAGTTGCTTTTGAAACAGTCGGCGTCGGCGGTTGATGTGCTAGCAGATGTATTTAAATTGACTGAAGAAGAGAAGCGGCGATTGGCGAATTTTCCGGTAGGGCAGGGGTTATTCTTTGCGGGGCAGAACCACGTGCATATTCAGGTAATTGCGAGCGAAACGGAAGAAAGCCTAATTACAACTAGCCCGAATACAAAGTAAATATGGTATAATTTAAGTATGAGAAGGAAAATGTTTTTCCGAAATACTTTGAGCGTGTTTTTGGCTGTGGTGCTGACTTTTTTGACGCCGGTTTCGACGTATGCACTAAGTGAATCACAACTGAACATGTTCGCACAGAATAATATTCTGTTTTATGATCCGGATGAAGAGGATGTGTTATGCGATATTGGGAAATTGGATGGGAATAAGGTTACTTTGATAGGCGATTCTATATCGGTGGGCGCAGAAGGTGAGTTTAAGAGTCAGATTCCTGGTATAGATTTTTCAGCTAAGACGTATGATGGCGTAGAATATAAAATGGTTGAGACTAGCAAACATTTTTCAACTAATACAGGGACGAACTATGGTGGTACAGTCATAGCTGATGCTTTGAAAAATCACGATGATTTGCGTACATATGTTGTGTTCGCATTAGGGACAAATGATGCTGGCGCTGTGACATCGTCTTCCATTGATGATTTAATGAAGATAGTAGGAGCTAGCCGTAAAGTTGTTTTGGTCACGAATTATGCCATGGATGACAAACAAGACTATGGAGTCAATAATGAAGCAATAAGGGCGGCTAAAACGAGATATAGCAACATAGCGGTTGCGGATTGGGCTAATGAAGTAGGAAAAGATCCGAGTAAATATATTGGAGACGGCTATGTTCATCCAAATAGTGTTGGTAGTGCGTTATTTGTAGAACTTATAAAACAAGCATTGGAATCTCTGGCTGGGGCTAGGTATTCTGACGGGCCAATAGCTATTTCTGGCTCTACTATAGAAGAAAAAGTTTGGAGTGGATTGACTAGTTTTTTGACGGCGGAGCAGGCTGCTGGCGCTATGGGGAATATGTATTATGAGTCGGCTGGTTTGAATCCGGCTATGCATGAGCAAGCACTAAAGAATCGTTATCAGCCTGGATTTGATTTGGGAGCCAATGCGGATGTTTCCTATGGTATTGGATTGATACAATGGTCGTTCGGTAGACGGGTGGGAGTTTATAAATATATAGAGTCTGAGGATGCTACGTTGCTCAAATACTTGAACGATTATGATACTTATGCAAAGAATTATAGTTATGACGGCAATAAATTTATTGAGTTGGCAGGAGAGGATGCTACAAATAAATTAGTTTCTTTGGAACTTCAATATTTGAAAGATGAGTTGACCAATAATTCTGTTTATAGTGGCCTTCTTTCTACAAGCAGTGTGTTTGATGCCGCAAAGTACTTTTTGGAAAAAATTGAAGTGCCGGCAAATCCGCAAATTGAACATCATATGAATAGGGCGGAAAAAGCAGAAGAGTTTTATGAGAAATATAAGAGTTATATAGGGTCTGTCTGTAACTCGACAAGTGTTGGCAGATTGATAGAATATGTGAGGCGTTATGTTTGGCCAGAGCATCATAATGCGCCATATCTAGAGAGAATGCCGGATTATGCGGATATAGTTGCAGAAAGGCAGAAAAATCATTTATATGTAGGTGGATCAGTCGGTGGTGTGCCTGGAATTGACTGTGGCGGGTTTGTGACTACGATTCTGAACGAGAGTGGTTTTGATCCGAATTATAATTATGGTGGTAGTGGAAAAGCCTCTAACGTGACGTGGGGCCAGTTGCCGTATGTGAGAGAATCTGACGAATGGAAAATGGTTAATTCTAGCGTGAGTACTCCTATTGGTGATGAAAGTATGCTGGCTCCGGGAGATGTGGGTTTTTCGAGCTGCACTGGCGACACTGTTGAGTCGCTTAGTTGTGGCCATACATATTTGTATATCGGCGAAGTGTCCGGATATGAGACCCATATAGCATCGGCTTCATATTCGACTAATGGGATTTCGAGTGGGCGTGCTCCTATGGCTGGCTTTGAAGGCATCACCAGTAGCGGAGTAGTATGGTTTCATAAAGTGAAGTGAGGTTATTATGGAAGAAATAAAAAGACAGAAGAATATTAGGGCATTGGCGATTTTATGTATAGTCGTTTTTGCTGGTCTTGTTTTATATGCTTTGGTGTCATGGATATTAACTGTTGGAAAGATTAAGGTAAGAGTTGTATATGCCCCATTTGCTGCAACAGTTCGTCTTGACGATGTGACGTTGAAGAATAATAGCGATAATTATATCACGCCGGGTGTTTATAGGTTGACGGTTGAATTTCAAAATTTTGAAACTTTAACCAAAGAGATAGAGGTTAAGAATGATACTAAATATTTGTTCGCGAGTCTAGACGCTACAAATAGCGATGGCGAGGCATATGCAAAAGAACATGCCGATGAGTTTTTGGCCGTCGAGGGTATAGCTGGACAATTAGATAGTGAGGCTGGATTAATTGAACGTGAGAAAATTTTGGAAAAAGCCCCTGTAGTGGCTTTCTTGCCGGTGAAGAATTCGTTATTCACAATTAGTTATGAGATGGTTGACGATGAAGTTAGAATTATAATTTCGACGGTATCTGATACTTATGTAAATGAAGCAACCAAGAAATTTAAGTCGTTGCTAAATGAGGGGGACGTTGCTGCGGAGTATAATATAGTCTTTTCTGGTTTTAATGACTTGTTTGCTAGTGCTACTTTTGCCGATAATAATTTTACGAGTCCGGAAGATTTTTTGCGGGTAGGATTTTCTGGGGTGCCGACTTTTGACTTTGTAGACGGAACAACGTGTGGAGATAGATATTATTGTGCCAAGATTTCGACTGGTAGGTCTGATAGCTATTCGTTGGTTAATTATTATACCATTTTAGAGAATAGGAGTGGTAAATGGTATTTAGTAGCAAAGCCGGCGCCGATTCTAACAGTTTTCAATACGGATGACTTATCTGCGGATGTGATTGACTATGCAAATAGTTTATAGTATTTAGCACTCTTGCTTTCTTAGTGCTAGTAATATATAATATATGCTATGGCAAAACGTGATTATTATGAGGTTTTGGGCGTTTCGAAGAACGCATCTGATGATGAGATTAAGAAGGCTTACCGAAAATTGGCAGTAAAGTACCATCCGGATAAGAACCCGGGCGATAAAGAAGCAGAAGCGAAGTTTAAGGAGATTAATGAGGCGCATGATGTGCTTTCAGATAAACAGAAGCGCGCTAGGTATGATCAATTTGGGCATGCTGGTGTAGGTGGGGCTTCGGGCGGTGCTTATGGTGGATTTTCTGGCAATCCGTTTGGAGGTGGGTTTAACTATAACGGCCAAACGTTTAATTTTGATTTTGGAGGCGGTGGGCTAGATGACATTTTGGGAAATTTATTTGGATTTGGTGCAGTTGGGAGCAGGAGACCGCGTCGTGGGGCAGACTACCAAACTTCGGTAGTATTGACATTTGAAGAGGCTATCTTTGGAACAACGAAAACAGTGACCGTAGATGGCACAGATTTAAAGGTGAAGATCCCAGCGGGGATTGACGACGGGATGTCGATAAGGTTGCGTGGTAAAGGTGGTCCGGCGCCAGAAGGTGGAACAGAACGGGGCGATTTGTATGTGCGAGTTCGGGTAAAGCCACATAAATCATTGACGCGTGAGGGTGCGATTATATTGTCTGAAGAAAAAATTGATATGGTAGATGCAGCACTTGGTTGTGAGATTGATGTGGAGACGGTGGATGGCAAGATTACAATGAAAGTGCCAGCAGGCACACAAAGTGGAACGCCGTTTAAGCTATCTGGGCATGGCGTGCCGTTTCGTGCGGATGGTGATAGAGGTCCGCATATTGTGACGATAATTGTGGAGACGCCGAAAAATTTGTCGAGAAAACAGAAAGAGCTTCTAGAAGAATTTAAACAAAACAAAAAGCGTGGGTTTTGGGGTTAAAGTTTAAGCTTGCAAAATAATTCCGTTTGAACTACACTGAAGTTGAATGGGATATTTGGAAGAGATGTTAGTTCGAAACGGAGTAATTTATCATGCTCCGGATGGATCAAGCTCGTATATTGAGGGGAGCTTAGTTTCGAATTCCCTTGTAGTGAGAAATTCTTCTGGTTGGGTGACGCATCGGATTGAGCGTGCTTGTAATGGTGTAGATTTGGTGGTAAGAAACACATCAACCGGTTGTGTGGAAATGAGAATTTCGGCAACGACGATTTTATAATGATATTTATGTGTTATAATAGAGGTAGAAATTTAAAATTTGATGTTATTTGTTAACCCGTTGGTATAAGAAAAATATCGACAAAAACAATTAGAAAGGGAAAAATGGAAATAGTAGTCCCAATTATTGCCGCTGTGGCAGGGATTGTTGCTGGTGCAGGCGGGATTTTTGCTTACAATAAGCATAATGAAAATGGGGGTAAGGATAAGGCGGACGATTTAGTGCGCAAGGCAAAAAGGGAGGCGTCTGATATCGTTTTGGCCGCGAAGAAAGAAGCTACTGAAGTGGCGGAAAAATCTCAGGCGGAGGAGAATGAACGTAGGCGTGAGTGGAAGAAGACAGAGAATCGTTTGGCGGAGCGCGAAACGACTTTGGATGCAAAGCTAGATCAGCTAGAAAGAAAATCAGAAAAGTTGACGCGAGAAGAAAAGGAAATCGAAGCCTTAAAGGGTGAGATTCGCGAGATCCGCGAGAAACAGCATGAGAAGCTAGAGAAGATTGCAGGATTGTCCAAGGCTGAAGCGCGTGATAAATTGATGAAAATGACGGAGAACGATATCAAACAGGATTTAGTTAATTTGGTTGCAAAGGAACAAAAAGAAATTAAACATGATATTGATGAGACGGCACAGGCGGTATTGCTTACCGCAATGGAGAGAATGTCTTCTGAAGTGACGGCTGATCGTACTGTAACGGCATTGAAACTTCCAGACGATGACATGAAAGGCAGGATTATCGGTAAGGAAGGCCGTAACATTCAGGCTTTGCAAAGAGCGACTGGTGTAGATATTATGGTGGATGATACTCCTGGTATGGTGGTATTATCTTCGTTTGATCCGATTCGCCGTCAGGTAGCTAGATATGCTTTGGAACGCCTGATGAAGGATGGGCGAATCAATCCGGCTTCGATTGAAGAAGCAGTGGAGAAGGGCGAGAAGGAAATTGAGAAAGAAGTAGTAAGAGCGGGTGAAGATGCGGTAAGAGAAGTTGGTCTAGTAGGCATACCGCGAGAGCTCGTACATCTTTTAGGTGAACTAAAGTTTAGAACTTCTTATGGGCAGAACGTGCTTTTACATTCGATTGAAATGGCACATGTGGCGGGCATGATTGCGGAGGAAATCGGTGCAGACAAGAGAGTTGCAAAGACTGCGGCTTTACTTCACGATATCGGCAAGGCGGTGACACATAAGATTGAGGGGAAGCATGCAGAAATCGGTGCGGAACTTGCCAAAAAGTATGGTATGCCGGAACCAGTAGTACATGCAATGGCGGCGCACCATGATGATATTGAGCCGACTACGCCGGAAGCGATTATTGTGAAGATTTGTGATGCGATGAGTGCAGCGCGGCCGGGTGCGCGGAATATTTCGGCAGAAAACTTTGCGGAAAGAATGCGCGATCTCGAAAATATTGCTACTTCGTTCCCAGGGATTGATAAGGCCTATGCGATTTCGGCAGGGCGTGAGATTCGGGTGATTGTGGAGCCGAAGTCGATTGATGATCTTAGTGCTTTGAAGTTGGCGCGTGATATTGCGGATAAAATTGAAGCTACGATGTCGTATCCTGGCGTGATTAAAGTGAATGTGATTCGTGAAACTAGAGCAGTGGAATACGCGAAGTAACGACTAGGGATTGGTATGGAAAATAATTTGAAAGTCCATGGGGTATATCGTCATTTCAAGGGAGATTTATATTTAGTGGAAGATGTTGCTTTCCACTCAGAAACAGGTGAGAAATTGGTGATTTACCGAGCACTTTATGGAGATGGGAAATTGTACGCGCGACCTTTTGAAATGTTTCTTAGCGAAGTGGATCATGAGAAATATCCGGAAGTGAGACAAAAGTATAGGTTTGAGCTACAAAAAATTAAAAGTAAGAACGAGTAATTGCCCGTGGTGATATAATGAGGTTATGGCAAGAAAAAATGTCTACGGGGAAATCTATAAAAATTATTTAGAGAAGGGGGTCAAGTTAGAAAAATATCAGAAAATTGGGATTTTGTTTTTGGTGGTGGTAATTAGTGGATTTGTGGGGTGGTTGTATGAGTTTTTGCTGACTTGGGCGGATAACGGGCAGATTTATATGAAAGGTGGTAATTTGTTGCCATGGATGAATATTTATGCAATTGGGGCTTTGTTTGTGGTACCTATAACTTATAGGATTCGGCGATATCCTTGGGCAGTATTTGTGGTTTCTGCGCTGGTAACTGGTATAGTAGAGCTAGTTGGCGGATGGTTGGCGTATGAACTGTTTGACGGTGCGAGATATTGGAATTATGATAGTGGACCGTGGGCATTTGGTAGCATTAATGGGTTTGTGTGCCCGCTCAGTGTGACGATTTTTGGAATCGGCTCACTTTTATTGGTGTATTTGGTGGTGCCGCTTTGCATTTATTTGGCGCAGAGAATGACGAAACGGGCGTTTTTGACACTTGCGATTACGATGTTTACATTGGTGATGTTAGATGAGTTAACGAACTTGACTTTGAAGAATTTGAATTTGCCGACAGCGATGGATTTTTGGCAGTGGGTGGGGCTGAAATATAAATAAAGGTTTGATGTGGATAAATATATAGAGTATGAGGAAGCATAATTTTAGTTTGCGAGAGTATGAGCCTGAGAAGTGTTGGGTGGGTGATGAACAGAAAATTTGTTACAATACGCTTGAGGAAGCGGAGATGGCGGCGAGAGTGGCGGAGTATGAACATAGCGTGGTCGGCTTGTCGGTGTATAAGTGTGAGTACGGTGAGCATTGGCATTTGACGAAGAAATGAACTTTTCTTTTTTGATTTTTGTGATATAATAGTATGAGTGAGCGGGCCGGTAGCTCAGCTGGTTAGAGCACGAGCCTCTTAAGCTTGGT